>NZ_JAAGOG010000085.1:0-31260 GCF_010747425.1 Nostoc sp. UIC 10630 | reverse complement strand
TCTATTACTTAAAACACTATTGACTATTTTTTTTATCTTCTCGAAAGGTAGTAAATTGGTTATTTCTATTTCTTTAGAGTTACACTCACGAAGTAAAGCTATTATTATACGAGAAACAAAATTATATGTATTAGCTGTAACAAGCTTATACTGAATTTTAACTAGTTCACAAAGAAAATCTAAATTGTCATTACTATTACTAGTAATGTAACGAAAGGTACTTGCAAAAAAAGGAAATCCTAACTTTCCTATTTCTTGGTTAAAAGGTAAGGTCAAGCTATCTACATATATAAAATCTAACTCTGTTATCCCTTCATTAGTCCACCTTTCTTCAGCCTGTAGCCATTCATCAATATCTCCTAATTCTCCGTTTTCGACTCTGGCTGCTATCTCTAACAGTTCAGATGAGTTATTAGATGCTGTAATACACGCATTAATTTGCCAAGGAGTTTGGAATTTTAACCATTGGAAGAATTCAGGGCTATAGTTATTAGCAATACTTTTTAAAGCTTGAGCAAGTAATCTTTTTGAAGGATTTTCTGAAAAATTGATAATTTCAATATAACATTTCCAGTGCGTATGTAAATTAGAAGGTAATGTTTTAATTAAAGTATATGGGAAATTAGCTAACATCAAAGTAGGGCAATAAAGTAAATATAAAAAATCATTATGTACTCCATATAGCTGAATATGAATACTTTCAAATCGCTCTGATAATCGTCTTTCTTCAATTTCTAATATTCCATTTAACCAAGATATTTCAGAAACTTTAGATGTCTTTAAACTTCTTTGATTATTTACATTTTTAAGGAGTAATTTTTGTTCAAAAACAGCCGAGACAAGGTTAAATCTACGTAATGAAGAAGGCGATATTTCAGGCAAAAGTTCTTTGAATTTTAAGAAAGCCCAAGATTCTTCCAACGAAAAAGGAAGAGAAACTAATTTAAAATAATCCTGAAGAATATCTAATTTTTGACTTTCCTCTTGTGGCCAGTATCTATAGCATAGATTCTTAGCCCAATCGATACCTGTATCAGCTAATTGTATTAAGCACATCCATGCTCTTAAATTTCTGGATATATCTTGAGTTATAACTCTTTTTTCTAGTTCATCTTTGTACACAGGTTCAAGCTCATTAACATACGCATCTGCTAGTTGAATTTGGCTACTCTCAAACGGTATATCAAGTAATTTTAACGCAAGCCGTGTAAACATTCTTAAATATTTTGGTTGTCGTCTTGATGACCCATCTTCAATAATATCTAAAGCTAACTGTGAACCAGCTAGCGAAAAGCTACAAATTTCATCTGTTTCATTTAAAGCAGCACAAATGAAATAAATTTTATCTCTTAAGTATTGCCTCTCAGTAAAACATTTTCCCACAGCAAAGAGAAAGACATTTCTCCAGTTTGGAATGGATGCGATTTCTTCCAGTCTAGAGCTAACGACCTGCTCGTTTCCGTCCATTAAGGCTTCAGATGCCATAAATTCTTGTAGAGATCTAATTTCAAAGCCAACTTCGTCCAATTCTAGACCAACAAGAAAAACAAGGCGATTTGCCGCAGCTTCAATAATTTGTTTTTTGAGAGCATTGCGTTCTTTTTCATCGTGTTCTTCCTCAATTAAACGATCTTCCACTATTTCAGCAAATCGTTCTGATGAAAGACGTGCATCGGTTCTACCTGATTTCTCACTCTCAATTTGAAGCAGTATACCTACACGTTTATGTATTATATCAACGTCTACCTTATAATCACGAAGAATTTGGGAAGCAGCAATGTTCCGTTCTACCTCACGCTCATAAATAACTTTGTAATAGTCCTTAAACAAATTCCATCTTTCTTGTGGAGGTTGTCCTACACGATCTACTAACACTGTCATTATTGTCACTTGCAAAGGGCTACGCATTAAGCGAGTTGTAGCTTCATTTTCAGCAGCTCTCTCTAAACGTGTTACTATTTTTCGTTGCCGATCTGGTTCATCTGCATACCGAACCTCTGTTAGGCGGTGAGCATAATAAAGCGCTCTTCCTGGAGAGAGGGGTGTTAACCATATATGGCAATATAACTCAGGAGAAAAGTCTTGATTATATCCTTGTGGTCGTGTCGTTGCCACAACCATAATATCTGCATTACTATCGGCTGCATCTATCCAAAAATCTTGAACTGCGCTAAGTACTTCGTCTCGATTACTAGATGCTGGAACCTCATCTAATCCATCTAAGATAATTAGCCAAGGATATTGCTGAAGCCACTGACGTAAATCATCTATTAATACTTCTCTGTTGGTTCTTTTGTAAATTTCTTCTGCTATGTAGGCAAGTAAAGAATTTATATGACCAGATTTTTTACCTGCTAAAGCTGTTGCAAATTCGCTAAGGACAACCCGTATTGGAAAGCGTCCTCCTATTGGTAACTTAATTCCTTCTTTACTGCATTGTTTCTCGAATTGAGTTAAAGCTTGCCTTACGCCAATTTCAAGCGGTTTAATTATTTTTTTCAAAATTGCTGCACGGAAAAGCTGACACAGAAATTGGCTTACTGTCGTCTTTCCTTGACCTGGGCCTCCAATTACAACAAATCTTCCTGGCTGTGGCTTGAATAGTAGAGATTCTGCAATACCCTGTTGAGAATTTAAGGTGTTTAATGATTCTAAATCAAACTTTTGTTGAGATACTTCTATAAATCTTGCCACAATGCCTGGATTCAGCTCATCTTTATTTAAAAATGCCTCCTCTTCAAGTAGTTCTGTTACTCGTTTATCTGAGAAAGGTAAATCCGTAAAGACGTATGCCAAAGGAATACGTTCTTTTTCATTTGAATGACCAGCCTGTTCAAGATTTGCATATTGATCAGCAAGTAACTCTTTTTGCAAAAAGTTTGATATTATTTGCTCAAAATCTGGTTTACTTAGCTTAATTGAAGCAATTATTTCTGATAAAACATCTCCAGGAGTAATCCAAGCCGCATATGCTTTTCTAATATCCTCAAAGTTGTCAAGAAATGTTCTAATTTTGTCATAATCCCAAATATCATATCCCTTAATTGGAACTATTTTGTTGAACTGTCGAATTAGATTATAAGCTTTATCTTTTGAACCTTTTTCCTGTACAGGAGTCAACACAACATTAGTAGCAAAAATATAGTACTCAGGCTTTCGGCGAGTCTTCTTAGAATCAGCAAAAGCTTCAAGCTCTGATTTGAGTTGTTCGAGTGCCCACTCTGCATCTTTTCCTGCATCATCTTGAGGGCGCTGCTTAAATTTTGCTTGGATAACGATATATCCATTCCAAGGATTGCTGCCTTGTGGATAGTTAGTTTCACCTTCAAAAGTAGCTTCTCGACCGCCATCAGGGCCATCACCATATACAATCACCCCAGAGCTGACTGCCTTTATAGCAATTGCCTGAATTAACTGCTCAAAAGAACGGGTAGATAGCCCTGTGAGATTGTAATCTGGCATATCGGCACCATAAGGAAAAATTCTATTTATTATTTAGTTATAACAGTAACTTTGATGACTAAGTAATGTTTTTACACTGTCTGATACTTAAAAGAGAATCTAGTATTTTTACTTAGTAGTATCAACTAACTGAATAATTAGTTTATATTAGTGTTAACTACTTTGTAATAACAGCTAACTATGAGTAAGAGATCATTAGCAGTGCAAGTATGCCCATGAGAAATCGGATTAAGGAGTTTGTTGACAGCAGAGGTATGAGCGTTTATCAGTTCTGGCAGGAAACTGGTATCAGCCGGACTACTGCGTATAACCTATACAACCATTCTGCTCAGTATCCTGCTAGAGATGTCATGGATGCGATTTGCACTCGATACAACATACAACCAGATATTTTGCTGAAATGGATACCAGCCCAGGAACCGAAAAATGGCAATTGATCTTGCAACTATAGATCCCCTTACTTTACCTTCAGTATCTCTTCACGAGCGATTGCAGTCTATCATAGCCGATCTTCAATCCCTAAACCCTTTGGAACTTCTATCTGTATCACTAGAAAAGCGATCGCAGTTACCAGTTACTTCCGGTATTTATTTTGTAATTGATACACAAAACGAAGTGCGGTATATAGGTAAAGCTATCAATCTTCGAGAAAGGTGGAGAAATCACAAAATTTTAAAAAACGGTTTATTGCAGTGGCGAATTGCTTGGTTTGATTTATCAAAAGAGCAACTAGACATCTTTGAAAGTAAGTTAATCTGTAAGTATTGTCCTGATCTCAACAAGTTATATCCTTTTAAAGTTTCTCCAGGAAGAATTAAGGAAATTCGACATCAGCAAGGGATTCAACAGCAGAAACTAGCAGAGGCTTTGAATTGGACTCCTTCTTACCTTTCGGTAATTGAGAGAGGAGGAAAATCAATTCCACTGCAAACACTTAATCAACTTTGTAAAGCACTCAACTGTAATCCAGGCGATTTATTGAAGTTCGAGCCAGATTAAAATATGCAAAGCCTAGCAATACCTACTTAGACTAGGCAAGCACCAGATAACCACATTTGAAAGCTGACTAGATTTGTGCCACTGTCGCAGTAAGCATTGGGGCAAACACAAGGAGGTATAAGTTAGATATGGTGATACCAATAGAAGAATCAATGCAGATCAAGTGGCGCTTGGCTGTATTGATGGCTGATAGAGAAATCGACTATAAAAAGCTTGCCCAGATGACAGGGTTGCATCCTGTAACCGTCAGCAAGCACAAAAATATTCGGGTGATGCCAGAGAGACTAGACAGAGACACGCTAGAAAAATACTGCAAAGCTCTTAATTGCCAACCCGGTGATTTGTTAACTTATGTGTTAGACAAATCAAAAGACCAAACATCGTAAAGTATTGCTTTTGACAGGCATTTACTAACTAATAAGTCGAAAGTATTTTTTCCTCTAAAGTCTGAACCATTTTATGAAAACTCTATTTTTAAAATTGATTTGCAATCGACTTTAAGCAATGCCACTGAACCAAAAGAGGTGGAATAATGACTAAACCACCCCGTAAGCGCAACAAAGCCACCTCTACCGCATCCAGTGACGACACGCCACCAGATAACCTGACCCAAGAAGAAAACCCAGCTACAGCAACAATCACTGTCACTGCCGTCGAAGTTTCAGAATTAACCGAGCAGGAAATTAGTGATCGCTTGCATCTTGAACGGAAAGTAGAACGGGCGTTTTTTGAAGCGGGGAAGGCGCTGGCGGAATTACGCGACCGCAAATTGTACCGTTCAACTCACAAAACCTTTGAAGAATATTGCAAGCAAAGGTTTGGTTACACGCGGATAGCAGCCAGCTACAAGATTGCCGCAGCGACAGTCATGGACAATTTGTTAACCAATGGTTTACAAAAAGAAGAAATAGCTACGGATGAATTACAGACTCCAAAAATGTTAACCAATGGTTTACAAATTTTGCCAAATAATGAACGTCAAGTACGCCCTTTGGCTTCTTTAGAGCCAGAAGTACAAAGAGAAGCTTGGCAGAAGGCAGTGGAGGAAGCGGGTGGTAAAGTTCCAAGTGGTAGAATCGTCAAAGATGTTGTGCAGCGCATCATGGAACGTACCAAAATACCAAACACCTACCAGTTGGGCGAAGTCTGCCAAATCCTAGTTAAGGATAACCCCGAGCTTAGGGGCAAGGGTGGCTGCTGGGGGATTGTCAGCCAAGCAAATGAGTTCAGTTGCACTGTGAGAATGTGGGATGGCGAGTACGCCATTGGGTTGCAGCACCTCAAATCTTACAATTACCTGCCTGCCGAGTGTCAGCAGATGCAGGTGATTTGCGATCGCATTGCCAAGATATATTTCGATTCATTGGAGGAGACAGCCAGAAGCTTGTTGCAATTATTGGGAAAACTAAATCGACCTTGGTTAACTGCTGTAGAGGAGAAATTGTTGAGTGTTTTGGAGTCTGAATATAGTGGAATATTTTAGAGGTAAAAATTGGATACAATAGGTGAAGCTCAGGTTACTCAATTTTTTTCTAATGCCCTTCAAGATGAAATTCAAAAAAAATGGGGGCATAATGCTATTTTTTTATTTGGGAACTTTGCTGGGAAACAAGACAAAAAGTTTGCTGACTTTTTTGCTGGGACAAGATCAAAAAACATACTTATTGAATTTAAAGAATCTAAAAGAAATTTGAAAGATGAATTAAGGAAGCCTCTGAGAGAGAGTCTTTGCTTTACTTTGAATGACGAAATAGCCACGCTTTCTCGAAAGTGTCATTTTGCTGCATGGAGAGAAAAAAATGTTAAAGGGGATGTTAATATTAGTATAAATATTATTCCTTATATTGATGAAGTGTGTAAACAATTTGGTGATTTACCAGGATTAGTTAAAAATTTATTAATGAAAGATTATCCAACTTTTCATGAGAAATTTATTGAAAAATTTCTTTTAGATGAAGTTGGTGTTTCATATACTGAATTTAAAGATTATATCAATCATTTATCAGAAATTGCTAATTTCAAAGACAGAGATAACTTTAAAGCTGTACTTTATAGCCGTGATAATAACACTCAAAAGCTTCGAGGAACTCAATTCTCAAATCTAAACCAGGCTTTAGAATTAATCAACTTGAATCCACCAATATAGTGATTTATTCTTGTTTTGTCACTTTCTGAATATTATGAATAAAATAATTTCAAAATAAAACTTTACAAAGTAGGTAGAGCATTGTTCTGCATCAGGTGAATCAAAATCGTCCGTAAATTCTGAGGATGATATCTTCCAGCAAGTATATCTGTGACTTGAAGAAGATTTTGGACAAGTTGCAAGTTGAAATACCTATAACTTCGTTAAGGCATTAAGCAAGCGATCGCTCTTTTGGAAAAAGAAAATGGACAGAATAACAGAAATGGAAGAAGAAAATGGACACAAATCGTTCATCAACAATTACTATTACTAATTTTGAGGTCTAGGAATTAAGGTAGATGGCACAAAGTGATTGTCTTGCTTATTTGACGAATTTGCAAGAAAAAGTTTTGAGTGTTTTAGAGTCTGAATAAACGGCGAGAGAATCCTTTGAAAAAATTTATAAATTTAGATTTGATGTTTTTATATTACAGTTTTTATAAATTTAATAGAACCATCTTAAACTCAGTCCTTGTCATTCATTAAAATTCTAATTGCAATTTATTGCTTTTAATTTAGTGCGGAAAAAAGAGTGATCCTATATTTTGTTCTTTCCTATTACGTTCGCTAGCTATTCGTCTTTCTAGCGAACTATGTGTATCCCTTGCCCAAAAAGACATTTCTGGTACTGAATGTGTAAACCATTTTTTCAGAGGTATTAAATAAGCTTCAAAGTATGGGATTATAGACCCCGACCATGAACTAGGATGTATGCGACGTGATAAGGTGAGGCGAAAGGATTCAAAAGCACCAAATTCATAAGATAAGCTTTCCAAAGCAGGATGCCATCTATTATTACCCATTTCATCCGTATCAATTATAGGATAAAAAATACATAGGAACGGTACACGTATTTCTGGGTTAACTTTAGCCCATTTTTTATATTCATTATCCGAAATACCGAATAGTATACCTTCTTTATTGTGAGATTCTCCATCAAATAAGTGTTGTGAAGGCTCAATAAGAGCTTTTAAAAAATAGATTTCTGATGGAGTCGCAGTTTCAAAGAAACGTGATAAAGCTTCCCAGATTAAACTTGGTTTTTCTTTAACTAACAATCTAATGATATTTCGGCAATAGTCATCTAATGCCGCAAAAATTTGGTAGTCTTCAACTTGGCACATTCTTATAACTTGATTACTTAAACCAATTGCAAATTCATCTCTAATCCCATAATGTTTTTTTACTAAGAGAAGAAGCCGCTCAAACAAATTACCATCTCTTCTAGTTGCCTTTGTTTTTTCAAAAATTTCTTGTGAAGTGATTATTTGTTTAATCCGTTTAGCAAGTTCTTGATCGAGATCCTCTCTATTGTGTTGGTACATGGAAATAATTTCAAGAGATGTCCATACACCTTCTGCTCCGTAATTAAAAGCTAGTTCATCAATCAAAGGAAGAATTTCTTTGACACTAAGGTTTTGTAATCCTTGTCCATAGGACAAATACACACAACTTGTTACAGGTATATTTCTCTGTTTTACACTTTGAACAATTTTATTTAATCTCTCAACAGAAATGTTAATTGCAGTGTATATATTTACCATCTGATCCTTGAGAGCATCTGATCTTAAAGCAATCTGAATGCACTCACTTGAAGCTTGAGTATCCTTTTTATCAATACCTACAATTAATCCACGGATAAATTGTATCCCCCTTCGCTCACTAGATGACTCAAATTCGTTTACTGCAAATTGAAAAGCTTTTACGGGATCTTTCAATTTCATAGCTAACTCATGAGTAAAGGGAAACACATTATTTAATTCTTCTCTAACCATTACTTGAATAGCTCTATATATAAGCTGTTCGTCTTCTGCAATTTCAGCAGCAATTTCCTTGGCTTTTCTGGTTGAATATTCAAAATCTTGAGTGTATATATTATCTTTATCGTAGTTTAAGTCAGGATCGTTAATATCTGCTGTCCAAAATTTCGTGTAGAGAAGTGCCTTCTGTATTGGCTCGGTTGGCATAAGTTCGTTATAAAGCTTTCTGACTTTTGCAGAAAACTCTTCTGATGCATCTTTTCGATTAAAATATAGCCAATCGCCAACTCCTTTAATAGCCTCAAACCAAACTCCCTTGCCCTTTGTTATTTTAAGTAGAATCTTCTCAATGTCATCAAAAAGATACTCGCAAAAGAGTGAACGGATTGAGTTAGCAATAATCTTTTCGCATTTGTTAGCAAATTGCTTATGTTGGTAACTTATATGGTACAGTCTTTGAAGACCTTCTTTATTAAAATCAAAAACTTCAGCCCAAATTTTTGGTATCCAATCTTTAAGAGGAGGTTGATTACCAATTTGATTAGAAATGCTTAAACCGGAGAAATAATCTTGCTTAAGAGTATTTTCCAATACTTCAATACAGACTAAAATAATTCTTTCATCGCCAGATGATATTCCTCGATCAAGTATTGCAAATCTTTCCGATGGTTCAGCTTCTGTTCCACTTAAATATAATTGAAAAAGCTGTTTGAATCGGCTATATACCTGACTTGAAGAAGATTGATTTTCAAGTGCAGCAAATTGCATGAGCATTAACGCAGCTATGTAAAACGAACTTCTACGAGAAACCAATATTGACAAAACTTGTACAAATTCTTGCTTGCAGGTTACTGCTTCCTTTAAATTATCTATAGACAAGTCTTTATATAAATAATGGATAGTATCAGCCACACTATCAGGTTCGATATGCACTATGGCATTTAAACACTGAGAGCCAATATCTGTTTTCAATTTCTCTAACGAACCGCACCAAGCATCTCTTGCTAAAAGCTGTTGAGCGACTGTAGCAGCTGTTTTTGAATCACCGAAATAGCACCATTGGCTTAAAAAAGATTTACGTAGTGATGGAGAAGCGTTTTCTATAAAATTAATGATGGTTTTTACTCGGAGTAAATCTAATCGCCTTGTTCCCAAAAATGCTACTATTGGCTGGAGTTTAAGTGCAAAATAGGGATTACGGTAATCTATAAGATTTTGTTTTGCCGCGAAAGCTAAGTGTTCATACATTTCATCACCAGTTTGCCTGGCTAAATTTTCAGCAACAAAATCAATCTCATCACTGACATTTCCATCTGCACCTAATTGTTTGAATAATGCAAGACACTCAATTGCTCGAACTTGTTCTGGTCTATTTATGTAACAACCTGACAGAATGCGTTCTACAACATCTTCAATAGACTTGAGAATTGGTAATCCCTCTGAATAATTATTCGTAGCTAATACTGCAATACGTGGATAACCAGCACTTATATTTTTAATAAAGTTAACATCTGAATAATCAGCATTAGGGTATCTTTGTCGAATAATGCCTTCAATAAGATCATCATCAGCAGGAGTAACAGAAATATTGAGGCAGTTATCTTTCTCAATAGATTGGTTATCATTACCAATTGTAATAATTTTGAGGTTGCTACCTTCAGTCGTGACAATTTCACAAAGTTTGACAGCAGTATCGCGTGGGCATTCATCTATGATCATTAGTACAGAATTTTTAGACTCAGCAATGCTCTGAGCTATTTGAAAAATCTGACTGCCAATGTCCCTAAAATCACAATAAATTGCAGACGTTGTTAATGCAATCTTCGCTGTTGTAGTTTCATCTTTCAATACCTCATATATAAACCGAGTTTTCCCTACACCTGATGAACCAATAATTCTGACCAATTTTCTAGAATCAGCTAGGAAATCTCCAATTCGTTCTTTTACTTTATCAAAAGTAAGGGAATTATTAATACTACTTTCACTTCCAATAAAAAAACGCCTTGCTTTGTCTTCTACTTGCGAAATTGATATAATTTCAGCTTGCCGTCCCCATGTTTCAACTGTTTGAAGACTCTTTAAACTAAGCCCAGATTGCTTTTCATTAAGCCAGATGGCGATCGCGGGATGTTGTGATACCCAATCAGCAATTTTATTTGCATCATAAATGTCAATAGCTTTTAATTGATCAGGATCAGCACCAGCATCTAGAATGCCTTGCTTGATTGCGTCAATCCGTTTATCGTATTTAGTCCCAATCAACACAGCAGAGGTAAAACCGATATAAGAACCATTTTCCGCGATAGCTTTTGTAACTGCTTCATTTAACAGCTTTGGAGCAACTCCCTTTTTCTGGGTACCCTTTGTCCAAACTTCTTTCTTCCAACCTGCTGGTTCTGGATCAGTAGCTTTAGCCTGAAATATACAAAATCTAGAAGGGAGATAATTTGTTTGTTCAAACCCTTCGACCCAGGAGATTCTTGCGTCTTCTCCTCCGTCTGGAACAGTAATTTGAAGGGGTACTGAAACTCCTCTTAAACTTATACCCGAACGTTGAGCTTCGGCGTGTAGTAATTTTTTTAATAGTTCAACAAGCTCTTTACTATCTAATTTCTCAATCTGAGACGAGGAAATACTGAAAATCATGTAATAGTTTGTTTTTTATTAGGCTTTAATACTAATTTTAGCTTGCTTAAGCAGTAGTATAGTTTTTTGGTTTTTTGATGAAAAAGTTTGCCAAATCGTTGTCAAAGAAAACTCTGAACTCAAGAGCATGGGCTGGTGATTCAAGATTGGGAGCTTGAGCAATAAATAATATCTTTTGTGGACTTAAATGAAAACTAATGCTGCTCGACTACTGGACAAACTAGGTATTCCCTACCAAATCCTGAGCTATGAAGTAGATCCTGACGATCTGGCTGCTGAAAGTACAGCTCAGAAAGTAGGACTTCCCGCAGAGCAAGTTTTTAAGACTCTAGTAGTCAGAGGTGACACCACAGGTATCTGTTTTGCTGTTATACCTGGAAATGCTCAGTTAGACTTGAAAGCTTTGGCACGGATTTCAGGAAACCGCAAAGTTGAGACGGTTTCCCTGAAGGAAGTTCAGCCACTAACAGGATACATCCGTGGGGGTGTGACAGCTTTAGCTAGCAAAAAAGACTATCCAGTTTACCTTGATGAAACAGCAACCCTATTTGAGCAGATCACTGTTTCTGGTGGAATGCGAGGTATGTTGCTTCTGCTATCGCCATCTGACTATTTACGTGCGGTTAATGGCACTTTGGGAGCAATTGTACATTAAACCAGTTCTCACCAAGCATACTTAAGTACAAGTTGCGTTTATTACATAGAGATATTAAAGCTAAAGTAAATAAATAACAGTATATTAGCGGGTTACAACCCAGTACTAGGCTAACTACGATATAGCAAATCACACATTATTTGCTACTCAAGTAGTGGGTTTTGAGCTAATGACGATCAAAAAGCCTTTGGTAATCGAACAACCAAAACTGGGACAGCTTATCCATGAACTTCGCACTGTAGTTGGTTTAACCCAAGAACAGTTTGCAACACATTTGGGTGTTACTTATTCCACAGTTAATCGTTGGGAAAATAAACGCTCTAAGTTATCACCGATGGCTATGCAGAGGATTGAAAAACTTCTACAAGAGATGGGTGAACAAGGGCAGAAACTGTTAGCGAAATATCAATCAAATTAGTTCTAAGTAACAACTAAGCAGATTTGTTTAGGTAAGTAGTATTGCTTGCTTAATTTTGATATGGCGATACTTGCAATGGGTTGTTTGGTGTCGCACTTTTGATAGAGAAATTGCAGATTTTGCCTGCCAATCAAGATTAATTAAAGTCGATACACCACAAGAGTTTTAAATAAACAAATTTTGAGTTAATGGAACATTGAAATGGCGCAGCGATTACTACAACTTGATGATGTCAGGCATATAGATAGCCCACAAAACGTAGCATCTTTATTTCAAAAAATTGGCTACAACGCTTCTGCTCAACAATTAGCTGTTGATGACTTAGAGCTACCTACTCGGAGTGCAGAAGCTATTTGGAACGCATACATGATTGCTGATCATCAGTATGGTAATGAGTCGCTGCAAGTTTTACTATTTCAGCTTCAAGAAAACGAATGGCTCTCGAATAGTACCGCCAGCAACAGAATGCGATCGCTGGCTCAAAGTCTTTGTAGACGACCCTCTAATTTTCTCCTGTTGGGTACAAAAAACTATGACCAATTGATGTTGGTCAATCCCCGTAAAACCTTTGATGCTGACCTGAATTTAAAAGTCAGCATCCGCAAGTTACTAATTGATAGAGCTAATCCCACTAACTATGACCGTGACCGTCTAGATGCGATCGCTGCTCGAAATCTTTCTCCCCAAGAATTGTATAAGGTGCAGTGCGAAGCCTTTGATGTAGAAAAACTCACTAAAGAGTTCTATCGGGGTTATCGAGAAATCTTTGAGGAACTGCAACGGGTTATTAAAGCTAACAATCAGCATTCCTACTTTACTGACTCCAATCGGCTGCACCAATTTTCTCAAAGACTTTTGGGGCGAATCATGTTTCTTTACTTTTTACAGAAAAAGGAGTTTTTGGCAGGCGATCGCAATTTTCTAAAGACTCAGTACAACAAACTACGCTCAGACCTAGAAGATACCGATTTCTATAATCAGGTGCTAGAGCCGTTATTTTTTGAAATGCTCAATAAACAGCGCCCAAATATGGATTCCCCTTGGGGTAAAATTCCTTATCTCAATGGTGGACTGTTTGACCGGGATTATGGTTCAGGCGTTATTGATGCGGCTGGCGTGGAAACACCCCCTCAAATCGAATTACCTAATTCTGTTTTTGACCCCAGTGGCGATAAAGGTATTCTCAGGTTCTTTAACAGCTATAACTTCACCGTATCAGAAAACATTCAGGGTGATGAAGATGCAGCAGTTGACCCTGAGATGCTTGGTAAGGTGTTTGAGAATATGCTGGCATCTGAAGAAAGAGGACAAAGCGGTACTTTCTACACTCCACGCGGAATAGTCCAGTTTATGTGTGTGGAATCCCTGAGTCGTTACCTAGCAGACCAGACAGATATGGACTTGGAAGCAGTCAAGAAACTTACAGAATATGACCCTGAACTACCTGGACAGGATATTAACCAACTGCTAACTAAAGAACAGGCGAAAAAGCTTAAAAAAGTTCTAGAATCTGTCAAAATCTGTGACCCTGCTGTGGGTTCTGGTGCATTCCCAATGGGGATGATGCAAGTAATTTTGTCAGTGAAGCAAGCGATCGCTCATCGGGAGGGCATGACTGTAGAACGGGGTAGTCTCACTATCAGTCAATGGAAGCGGGACATTATTGCTAATAATCTCTATGGGGTGGACATTAAGCCTGAAGCTGTTGAAATTGCCAAGCTGCGGATGTGGTTATCGCTGGTAGTGGATATTCCTGATATAGATGATGTGGAACCACTGCCCAACCTTGATTACAAGCTAATGTGTGGGGATTCGCTCATTTCTACTATTCAAGGTGAGCAGTTAATTCCTGACCCCACCAAAGACCAACAGACAATGCTGAATGTCACCCCTGTACAAGCAGCTATTCAGCCTTTAATAGATTTGCAACATCAGTACTTTGAGGCTCATGCCCAAGAGCGTAAGATTCTTAGAGGAAAAATTTTAGAAGCTGAGAAAAATGTGTTTCGGGTTGCGATCGCTGACCGTCGTTCTTTTGGGTTAGGGAAGCAGAGGGAATTAGAAAACAAAATTAAGCTGATGAAGGGCAAAGTCAGCAAGGCTCAGGAAAAGGAACTTCAACAGATTGCTGATAAGTTGGCTGAGTTGAATGAGTTTGCGGCTGAGGTGGAAAGGGGGATGCGATCGCTTAATTTCTTCCAATGGCATCTGCATTTTAATGAGGTGTTTCAACAGCAGGGCGGGTTTGATATTGTGATTGGGAACCCGCCGTATGTGAGACAAGAGCAGATTAAAGAACTCAAGCCAGCCCTGCAAGCAGAATATGAGTGTTACACCGGGGTATGTGACCTCTTTGTTTACTTCTATGAGCGTGGGTTTAGGCTGCTCAAGTCTGGTGGTCATTTGTCTTACATCACCTCTAACAAATACTTCCGTGCAGGGTATGGTGAGAAGCTGCGCTCATTCTTGGGGGAAAAGTCACAAGTCCAGGTGTTGATTGATTTTGGGGATGCACCAGTTTTTGAAGCGATCGCTTACCCTAGCATTATTTTAGTCAGCAAGAGTAAGCCAAACAATCATCAAGCTCGTGTGCTGAATTGGGAAGTTGGGAAGTCTGTTGATGAGTTTAATTCAGTGTATAAAAACCAGAGTTTTTATATGCCTCAGAAGGAATTAGGGGCTGATGGGTGGCGGTTGGAGTCTCCGGCTGTGTTCCGGTTAATGGAGAAGTTAAGGGGTGCGGGTACGCCGTTGGGTGAGTATGTGAATGGTAGGTTTTATCGAGGTATTGTTACAGGTTTAAATGAGGCGTTTGTTATAGATAGAGCGACACGGGATAGGTTGATTACTGAACATGAAACATCGGCTGAGATGTTGAAGCCATTTTTGAGGGGAAGGGATGTTAAGCGGTGGTGTGTAGATTATCAGGATTTGTGGCTGATTTTCACAAGAAGAGGTATTGACATTACAAAGTATCCTGCAATTTATGAGCATCTTCTTCAATACAAAAAAGGACTAACACCTGGTATTGAAGGAGGTCGAAAAGACGGAAGCTATCAATGGTACGAAATACAAGATAATATTGCTTATTGGCAAGAGTTCTCACAACTTAAAATTATATATCCTGATATTGCTAAAGATACTTATTTTACTGTAGATAATAAAAACTTGTTTCCAGATTGTACTCTATTTTTAATTCCTACTCAAGATGTTCATATAGCTGGGATACTTAACTCTAAAGTAATCCAATTCTTTTTTCCTCAAATTTGCCCAAAAGTACGTGGTGAATTTATGCGATTTAAGTCAATATATGTTGAACAAATCCCTATTCCTACCATCCTCGATACAGACCGCCTAGCCATAGAAGCTCTAGTACAAAAATGCCTTGATGCTAAAGGGCAGGGTGTGCAGAAGTACGAAGCAGAGATTGATGATAGAGTTGCTCATCTGTATGGGCTGACAGATGAAGAAATGAAGATTATTAGGGGAGAGTAATTATGAATAAATATCGACTCTTTGAAATTGCAGAATATATATCAATTTTTGCTGTTCTAGCTGGTTCTAGCATAGCGATTACTAGTGGACAAATAATCTATGCTACCGTACCAATGGCTTTAGCAATTCTGCTTAATTTAGTTAGACGTTCTCAATTTGAGGAACAGCTACACCAGCGATTTAATAGAAATGACAATGAAACATATCAGCGAATATTAAATGATATTCAATCTTTAACAAGATTAACAATATCTTCTCAAAACAATTCTGAAGCAATTCAACACGGTATTACTGCTCTATCAGAAAAGCTGGATTCAGTAGATACTGAGACACAAGGCAATTTAAATAACGAAGATACTTATCGATTACAAACTCAATGTCAAAATTTACAAGAAACTTTGAATAGTTTGATTTACCGAATGTTAGCTGATCGAGTATTGAGTAGTTACGATCCTAAGCCAGCAGAAAAAGGAATAGCAAATATAGTTGTTGAGTATCAGAACTATAAGCAAGAATACAAAAAATCTTACAGTGCAATGCTGCCAGAAGATTTTATATCTAATGATTCAGAAGATGATTATTAAATAAGTATAGTTATTTATGCAATATATTGAACATCAAGTTGGTGAGTTAGTTGTTAGTCAGCGAAAATTAGATGGTTATATTAGTGCAACCAAATT
This sequence comes from Nostoc sp. UIC 10630, assembly GCF_010747425.1. Classification (NCBI taxonomy): domain Bacteria; kingdom Bacillati; phylum Cyanobacteriota; class Cyanophyceae; order Nostocales; family Nostocaceae; genus Nostoc; species Nostoc sp. UIC 10630. Next base: position 14,960 of record NZ_JAAGOG010000085.1, on the reverse strand, counting down.
AACAAAAGCGTATGAGCTACAAACTCAGAAAAAGAGAAATCCAAACGATTGGTTTGAAAAAGATAGAACTCATGAGTTTTTAAATTTGTTATGTAATAAGACAAAAATTGAGGTATACGAATTGGTACAAAAAAAGGGAGAAGGTAAAAATAAAGAAATTTGGATTCATCCTAAACTTGCTGTTTCGTTTGCCATGTGGCTTTCCCCTGAATTTGAAATGATGGTATCTGAATGGGTAGAAAAATGGCTTTTCACAGGTCAAAGTCCTACTAGTACTACTTCAGAAGCTCCAAGTTTACACCCTTATCAGCGTGTTTGGTATCAACGTTTAATGCTGTTTGAACAAAAAACACAATTACCAAAAGGTACATGGTGCGTTTTTGAGGAAATCGGTAAATTAATGAGAAAATTAGAAGCTAAAGGAGCGCCTTTACACGATAGAGCTACTGTTGATATTTCAGTAGGTAGAACATGGTGTCATTGGCTAAAAAAGAATGGATATGAAACTGACTTTGAGCAATATATTCATTGTTATCCAGATAATAGAGACGAACAACTTGCAAATATTTACCCTTACCAATTATTAGGAGTATTTCATAAATGGTTAGAAGATACTTATATTTCTGAAAAATTCCCTGAGTATGTTAGGCAATACGTTACTCCCGAAGAATGTAAGTTAATTTCAGAAGCTATTGGTCATGAAGTTAAACCAGTTAATCGAAGACTTAAAGGAAGCAGATAATTTATATAGAAAGGTAAGTAGCTATGAATTTACAACAAACTCAATTGCGAATTTATCAGCTAAAGCAACAAATGACTTTAACCTTTGATAATCCTAAATCAGTTAAGTTGCAGATTAAAAACCTTAACTTAATTCAAAAGCAATTAAAAGCTATTAAAAAGGAGGTTAATCTAGCTATCAAAGAAATTAACCAACAAGCTACACAGACTACTCCCGATAGTATTATTTCAGTAGGACTAGATTTATTTGGTAAACGTAAATGGGCTGGTCAACTTAGACAAAGCACAAGGAGAGCAATTCAATCAGATAAAATTAATGCGAGACAGCCTTATATAGAGGTAAAAGACTACATTGACCAAGTAATCTTGGAGGGGGATAAAACTAAATTAAAAGCAGAACAATATTTAGCTGAATAGTTAATTAACAAAATTTTATTAAAATTTATTAAAAATTGAATCAGTTTGTTAGATTTATCAAGCAGAGGAGAGCTTCATGAAAAATGAGACTAATATTGGTCTAGGCATTATTACAATTGCTATTTTGGGATTGATAATTTGGGGGCTATTCTACGAAATCGGTCAAGCTCCTTGGCAATTTATCACGATTATGATTGCTTTGTTAGGTACGCTAGTTACAGTTGCAGGTAACTTGAATATTCAAATTCGTAATGAACAAAAACCTAAGAAGATCGAAATATACGATAAGGTTATTAAATTTTTCTTTGATTCTATATTAGCTAGTAAATTAGGACGGGAGCCTAAAACCGAACAGGAATTAGTTCAGGGTTTCTCTGATATGACACCTGACCTAATTCTATGGGCATCTGATGATGTTTTGAATCTTTATATTAGGTTTCGACAAGTAGCAAACAATAGTATGCAAGATTCTCCAAACAATCCTATCCTGTTATTTGGTCAAATGCTATTAGCAATGCGAAAGGATTTAGGACATCAAAATAATCAGATAAATGAACATTCCATTTTAGGCACATTTGTAAATGATGTTGAAAATCTCTCCAAATAACAATGCCCCTACCAGACTACATTGATAACTCCCGCCACAAACTGCAAACCATCCTCAAAACCTTAATTGAGGATGAAAATCAAATAGTCCTCGATATCGCCACAGGCTTTTTCCGCATTGAGGCATGGGTACGTCTGGAAGCTGCCATGAACCAACTCACCAGCCTGCGGTTACTCATTGGACGTGACCCCACCATTCGACCAGCAGAAAGCGATCGCATTGACTTAATCCGTTACTTTAAGAAAAATATTCAAGAGGAGTTAGAAAACCAACCGCTAAATTCTAAATACCAGAATGAGATAGAGCGAATGATAGCCTATCTGCAAAGGCATGACGTTGAGGTGAGACTGTTTGGAGCGCATGGAGATAAAAATCAGTTTCTTCATGCTAAAGCCTATATCTTCAATAATTACAGCATCGTCGGGTCTTCCAACTTCACCCCAGCCGGCTTAGAAGGAAATACCGAATTAAACGTTGTCAACAAAATTGGTGCGATCGCTCACGACCTCAGACATAACTGGTTTGCAGGATTTTGGAATGACCCTAGTGTTGATTTAGATTACAAAACCAAGCTAATTGATGCGCTCAATGCCTCTAAGTTTGGCAGTAAAGCTTACACCCCCTACCAAATATTCCTCAAAGCACTATACGAACTATTTAAGGAAGATACCATCATTGGCGAGAGCGATCGCACCTCATTAGAACTAGCCAGTTTTCAACAAGAGGGATTTGAAAGAGCAGTCAGGCTCATCGAAAGACATGATGGCTGTGTTATTGCTGATGCTGTGGGTTTGGGTAAAACCTTTATTGGATTGCGGCTGCTGGACTATTACCTAATTAAACTGAGGAAACCGAGATTTGTGCCTCGTGCCTTGGTGGTTTGTCCGGCTCAACTTAAAAAATTAGTGTGGGACAAAAAACTAGATGAATTTGGCATTAAAGCTGATGTAATTTCCCATGAAGAAATCAGCCGTCAAAGCTTTAATGTTCAAGATTACGCCCGTTATGACATCGTGGTGGTGGATGAATCCCATAATTTCCGCAACAGTGCCACCAATCGCTACCGCAATTTATTAAAGCTAGTCAGCAGTGGTAAGCGCAATAAACGGGTGGTGTTACTAACCGCTACCCCTATTAATAACAGCATATTTGACCTTTATCATCAAATACTACTAATTACCCGTGGTGGTGAAACTTATTATCGAGAATGGGGTATTTCTAACCTCAAGACTTATTTTAAAGCCTTAGCTAAAGGTGGGGTAGAAATTACAGAACTCCTCATGCAAACAATGGTGAGACGTAGCCGCCAGGACGTGATTAGAAGGCAACAAGCAGGTGAAGAAATTCGCATTAATGGTAAACTTATTCACTTTCCTAAACGCCAGTTAGAACAGTTTACCTATAATTTTGAGGATAGCTTTGCTGGGCTGTATACGGGGATAGCCACTCAAATTGACAAGCTTAACCTCCCTGCTTATAACATTAAGGCTTTTAAAAAGCGCAAGGATAAAGGGGAAGAAAATGAAGTCAAGCGTAATGATGCCCTAGTTGCCCTCCAAAAAGCCCTTTATTTTAAACGATTTGAAAGTTCGCTACTTGCTTTTAAAAATAGTATTCGCAATCAGAGAGACTTTCAGACTAATTTTTATGAAATTCTCACTCAACAAGGAAAACTGTTAGATAGTAAAAACTTTCGCAAGTTAGTATTAGCTGCTGAAGATGAAGAAGAAGGTAACTCAGTTAATGCTATTATTGCATCACTAAATGAAGTTGACTCTAAAGACTATGACCTAAATCAACTCAAACAGCAGATTGAAGCTGATTTGAGAATTTTAAATAACATTATTGTCACCTTAGAAAAAATTGAATCCTCAGCCACAGCTAACACAGACTATGACCGCAAGTTAGCAGCATTTAAAGAACTACTTAAAACCCAACTGCAAGGTAAAAAGATTTTAGTATTTAGCTACTTCAAAGATACGGCTGAGTATTTATATAAACAATTAATTACAGATAAAGCTTGGTTATCTCAAATGACGGTTAATACTAAAGCGCCTGTGATTGAGTTATTGACTGGTACAACCCCCGGTAAACAACGGGAAGAGAAAGTTAAGCGGTTTGCACCTAAAGCTAATGTCCAAAGTGATAGTGATGAGGAATTAACTCTACTGCAACAAAACCCAATTGATATTCTTGTTTGTACAGATGTACTATCAGAAGGTCAAAACCTGCAAGATGCTGGGGTGTTAGTTAACTATGACTTGCACTGGAATCCAGTCCGCATGATTCAAAGGGCAGGACGCATTGACCGACTGGGAACAGATTATGATGAACTATTTATATACAATTGCTTTCCAGAACAGGGACTAGAGACGCTATTAGGGTTAGTTAGAAGATTACAAGAGCGCATTGCCACCATTGACCGTGAGGTAGGGCTAGACGGTAGTGTACTAGGTGAAACTATTTCTGGTAAATCATTAGACGAACTGTACAAACTCAAGATGGCTGACACCGATGCAGAAAAACAAGCCATTTTAGAGGAACTAGAACAAGCATCTGATTTGGTATCCCTAGATGAGATGAGATTACCGTTACTCGAATTTTTACAACAAGCTAGTAAGGAACTAATTGATGATATCCCCTTTGGGATTCATAGTACTTGGAATAAACCCATACCCCACCCTAACGTTCCTAATGGGGGCATATTCTTTGCTTTTCGCGTACAAGATAAGCACTTTTGGCATTTTTACCCACGCATTGATAATGCCATCTCCCTAGACCCTAATAGATTAATTAGCGACAAACGCACCATTTTTAATTGGCTTAAATGCCAATCCTCAGACTTTCCTAAACCTGATGAATTACCACCAATTGAATTTGATAACCGCATTTTCTCTGTTTTAGAAAGAGCCGTAGGCAATCTGTTTAACTCTTTCCAACAACAGCAAACGGCTAAAGGCATTAAACCGCAAATACCCAAGCTATTACAAAGTATTCATCATGCTCTCACCCAGCCTGACTTATTTCAAAGTGAACCAATTGATGAAGAAGCTAAAGAACGGGTGTTAAAGGTAATCACTACCGTTAATTCTCGGAGTTATGAGCGAGATGTTAAAGCAATTTGGGAGTTATTCAAAGAACATAAAAATGTCAGCTTACTTATTTCTGAGTTAGATGAATATTTTGTAGACACTGACCAATATGAGGAACTTACAGATGACCAAGACATAAGACCAGCAGAAATTATCCAGCAAAAAGATATTAAATTGATTTGCTATGAGTGGTTTAAAGCAGATACAAGCGAGGAAAAGTGAAAGATGCGATGCCTACGGCAGCAAGCTACACTCCCTATTTAAAGAATCAATTATGATTTACGCACCCAACATGATAGTAGTCTATTACTCTTGCTAGAATATGACACAATTGTATAACCAAAAACAGCAACGACAACAGCAAATTCAAGCTTTTATTAAAGGAATTGGTATAAGTGAATTTCAGGCAACAGAAGCGCTAGAAATTGCTTTAAGACACCCATCATTTATCTATGAATCAAATGTAGATAGGCAGACAAAAGATTTCCAAGAGAAAGCTTACAGACGGCTAGCTCATTTAGGAGATGCAATTCTTGGTGCTATTGTTACTGACTATTTATATGAGAGATTTCCTGAATCTACACAAGGCGAACTTACTGAGGATAAACAATCACTTGTAGATAAAGCCCAATTGTCAGAATTTGCTATTAAGTTAAATTTACCAGAGTTCTGCCTATTGGGAAAAAGTCTAAAAGGAAAACCTTTAAATGAGCAAGAGAGACTTTTTGCAGAAATGTTTGAGGCTGTGCTTGGTGCAGTTTATTTAGGATTTAAGCGTGATTTTTCTCAAGTTAGCTCTTGGCTAATTAAGCGCTTTCTAGCAGATGCTTTAGACGAAATTATCAATGATGAAGAAGACGATGAGGAGAATTTTGAGGATATGAGTCTTGATACCAGAGATTACTTAGGCATGATTGGCTTAGAAAATTTTCCTGACTATGGATGGGCCCCTGGTGATGATGATGATTAGATCGCCCCACCCAAACCAAGCAAGGAAATCTACCAAACAACAATGACCTACTCCCTATTCCAAGGCAGCCCCAAGTACTACCGCACCATCAACACGTATCCGCGACTTTGATCAGATGCCAAGGCTTGCAACACGCTATGCCAAAGATATGGTTCCTAGTGATGGGGTACTGATTTGAAAATCTGGAGATAAGGCAGGGATGTATGCGATCGCTGTGGAAAATTTTCATCGCATCAATACTGACTGCGACCATTGAAAGACATTGATACTTGTCAGGTTATCTACTGATATTTTCCGATCTTACTTATTTAAGTGATACAAATTATACCCCTTTTAAAATACCTGTGTTAATTTTGCTATAGCTTACTCGTAGTCAGGGTTATATGGACTTTGTAGTTTTAGACACTGAGGGGAAACCGGAATTAAGTGAATTGGCGATAGTGGATAGTCAAGGACGGTTGATCTATGAAGGGTTTTCTAGTGATTATCCCAATCACAACAAGAATCTGCCTAACCTTAAAAGTCTCAAAACTCTGCTTACAGAGTTTCTGTCCCTTGTCCAAGGGAAGAAAATAGTCTGCCACTATGCCTTGCATGATATTGAGATACTTCAGTCCAGTTTTCGCCGAGTTGGTCTTTTTTGCCCCAAACTAGAATTTGAGTGTACTTGTGAAAAAGCAAAAAGTGTTTGGCCAGAGCTAGAAAGCCATTCCCTAGAACACCTGAGTAAGCATTTTAATTTGCAGGTAAATAACCGCTACTTTATTCGAGATATGGCTCATGCTGCTCGGTATGATGCCCAGTTTACTTACCAGCTTTATCGTCAGATGATGATTGAGCAATTAAAACAAAAGCCCAATCCATTTAGTGCTAGTCGGGTTGATACTCCGTTTCAGACTCACCCTGATTATTTTGCCACTTACCGCCAAGAATATCTTACTCTTGAGTCAATTTTGGCTGACATCAAACTAGATTCCAATCGCCAGAGTAAAGGAGTCGTAGTTATTGGAGAGCCGGGGACTGGTAAAACCCACTTGATGATGAGACTAGCCAATGAGCGACTAGCCAATAATCGACTATTATTTATCCGCCAACCGAACCATCCCAAAGCAGTGCTGCATCACATCTACAGCCGCATTTTGGAATCCCTAGTACAGTCGGTTGGTTCTGCTACTCAATTGGACTACCTGATTATCAATAGCTTTTATAAAATTCTCGGTTTCCGAGTTACATCTCAGAAAGACCAAGAAATTATTAAAGCTCTACAAGATAAAAATTTAGATGCGCTTGGAGCAGAAGGAACTGGGCGCAGACGAGATTACTGGCAACACATTGAAAAACGAATCAACGAGTGGTGGGCGGGTCATTATTCTTCTGGAGGTTTTGCTCTTGCTATTCTCAAGGGAATTGTTAAGTATTGTAGTTATACTGACCCACGACGCAAAGATATTACTACCCGTTGGTTAGCTGCTAACATCTTATCTAAAGAAGAGGCAGAATTAGTTGGTTTGCCAAATTGGGGAGAAGACCTCAGCCAAGAAGCCTTTTCTTTGGAAGCAATTTCAGTTTTGGCTAAACTATCTATCTTGGATGAACCCTTAATTATCGTCTTCGATCAGCTAGAAGGATTGGGGCTTTCACATAACCGAGAAATCTTACTGAATTTTGGGGAAGCTATCAAGGAAATTTTTACTCACGTTCCTAATAGTTTAATTATTCTCAATATGTTTCCCGATCGATGGGAACAGTTTCAAGCTAGCTTTGATAACTCAATTATTGGTCGAGTCTCGCAGTACCAGATTTATCTACGTCAGCCAGATGAAACAGAACTTGAAGCGATTCTGCGGGTAAAGCTTCAGGCGCTTGATATTCCTCTAGAAATATTATTTAGCTCTGAAGATTTGGAAGATATTCTTGGACAAAAGCCAATTAGAGGGGTATTAAACCGAGCAGCAGACTATTATAACTACAGGGTTCGTCAAATTCCTCTAGCATCTGTCAAAGAAAACCTGCATAAGCTTGATAGTAAAGAACAGCTAGAGCAACAGCTAAGAATTGTACAGCAACAACAGCAAAAACTAACCGAAGCATTTCTTTATTTGGTTCAAGCAATACAGGAAGCAAGATTGGTAGATTTAGCAAAGTTATATCAGCAATTTCTCCCTGAGCCTCCTAAGCTTCAACTACATACTTCAGATAACATTATTGAATATTTAACTCGAAAGAAGGCTGAACTTGAGCAGCAGTATAGTAATCTTCCGATCATTTCTGATTATGATGACATGGGTAAACTAAAAACTATTGCTGAAGCTTTTAACCATATAAAGCCAATGAGACTAACTCAATATCGTTTGGGAAAGCGAGTTTTACCAGAACATATTGTGGTTGAGACTGGTAATAAAAATTATGTGATGGGGTTTCTTCAACTCGATCCAAGCACCACATCTTTTACCAGTCGAATTGCTAATTTCAATGAGCTAGTAAGTTTGCATCCTAATGACCGCTTTGGTTTATTCCGTGATGAGCGCATAACGCAAGTTAGAGGGAAAGTAGGTAAAGAACGAGTAGCTCAACTGAATAATTCTTCTAATGGTAGTTTTATTTTGTTTAGCAAACAAGACAGGATTTACTTAGATTTGACTTATCAAACAATTATCGACATTCAAAATAGAGATTTAGATGTTGATTTGGAGTCAGCTTTAAAGGTATTTATCACTTATCAAGAGTGGCATCACTGGCTATTTAGTATGTTTGGTTTTGCAAAATCTTTTGCACAAGCAGCATGAACATTGTAAGTTTTTCTATAGAAATTAAATTATGAACATTACAACTATCCTCGACCAAATTGACATGGGCAGTATTGCCTTACCAGAGTTCCAACGGGGTTACGTATGGAATCGTGACCAAGTGCGTGGATTGATGAATTCGCTATATCGCAGACATCCCGTTGGTAGCTTATTAGTGTGGCAAACTAAAACTGAACAAGCAATTGACCATGCTCGTGGTGATGGTAAGCTTTCCACAGGCACAGTTAAACTGCTGCTAGATGGTCAACAGCGCATTACCTCCTTCTATGGAATTGTACGGGGTAAACCACCTCAGTTTTTTGATGGGAATGTGCAAGCTTTCACTGGTTTGTATTTCAACTTGGAAGATGAAATATTTGAATTTTACGCTCCCGTCAAAATGAAGGATAACCCTTTATGGGTAAATGTGACTGAATTGATGCAGCAAGGAGTAGGAGTTTTCATTGGGCATTTACTCAAAATTCCAGAACTTAGTCTGAATTTGACTACTTACATTAATGCTTTAAATAAATTAGAAGGCATTAAAAATATCAATTTGCATATTGAAGAAGTCACTGGTGAAGACAAAACAGTTGATGTTGTTGTAGAGATTTTTAATACTGTTAATAGCGGAGGAACCAAACTATCTAAGGGTGATTTAGCACTAGCAAAAATTTGCGCTCAATGGCCGGATGCCCGTAGTGAACTCAAAGCACGTCTGGCAAAATGGAATAAAGCAGGTTTTGACTTTCGTTTAGAGTGGTTGCTGAGGTGCATTAACGCAGTTATTACTGGAGAAGCAGTGTTTTCCGCGCTCAAAGATGTTAAAACTGCGACATTTCAAGACGGGCTATATAAGGCAGAAAAAGCTATTGATACGCTGCTCAACCTCATTTCGGCTCGGCTTGGACTTGACCACAATCGTGTACTAGGTGGCATTTACGCTTTTCCTCTCATGGTGCGTTACCTTGTTGGGCGTGGTGGACATCTTAGAGATCATACAGAGCGCGACAAGTTACTCTACTGGTACGTACATACTTTATTGTGGGGACGGTACGCAGGCTCAACTGAGAGCGTTCTAGCCCAAGATTTACACGTATTGGAATCTGAAGATAATCCGCTAGACCAACTTATCGCCAACCTACGGCAAAATCGCGGAGACTTGGAAATTAAAGCTATTGACTTTCAAGGTTGGGGTATGGGAGCAAGGTTTTACCCATTAGTTTATATGCTTACTCGCGTGCATCAAGCACAAGATTGGGATAGTGGCATCGAACTATCCAAACATCTTCTCGGTAAACATTGCTATTTGCAAGTCCATCATATTTTTCCGAAATCGCTACTTTCCAAAGCTGGATATCCCAAATCTGAAGTTAACGCGATCGCTAACCTGACATTTCTAACCCAAGAAACCAACCTCAAAGTTTCAAACCGACATCCTTCGGAGTATTTCGAGGCATTCGAGCAAACCCAACCGGGTGCGATCGCAACTCACTGGATACCAATGGAACGCAGTGTGTGGCAAATTGAAAACTACCGTGATTTCTTAACCGCACGTCGTGAACTTTTAGCTCAAGCTGCTAATAAATTTTTGAATAGCTTACTCGCTGGGGATATTCCAGAAGCAAAAGCGACAGATTCTGTTTTCAAAGAAGAGGCGGAAAGCTCTACTGCGGTTGTACCACTGGCTGAGGAACGAGTTCTGGAAGAATGTAATGTATGGGTGCAAGAGCAGGGATTACCGATTGGTGAATGGATGTACGAAATTGCTGATTCGACAGGAACAGTGAGTAAAGTACTGGATTTAGCATGGCCCAATGGTTTGCAATCCGGGAAAAGTCAACCAGTTGCCCTGATAATTGATGCAGATCAAGAAATAGAAGAGGCTGCAAATCGTCTTGGTTATCTCTATTTTTCCGACATAGACAGATTCAAAAGTTATGTTATCCAAGAGGTCTTAGCTGTTGATTTTCCGGCAGTAGACGATTACAAGCAAGCCTTTATAGCTATCAGCAGCCAACTGACGGATAGCCATAAACGTATGCTTAAAGCTCACTATCATGCACCTGGACAAATTATCACTGCAACTGAGTTAGCAGAGGCGGCTGGATATGAACATTTTGGCGGTGCAAATCTCCAATACGCCAGAATTGCAGAACTGATTGCAAATTACTTAAATTATTCGCCACGTCAACATGACGATAGTGGTAAACCATTCTGGTCATTAATGTTAGCTTCTGGGTACTGGAAAACATTAGAAAACCCTGAAATTACTAGTCAACGAGAATGGCATTGGCAATTACGGGAGCAGGTTAGTCAAGCTTTAGAAGATTTAAGTTGGGTATAAGCCAGGTATAAATCTTTCTAATTTAGTTACTCTCTGGAACGTAAATCTATATGGCTATTCTCTTCCAACTTATCGGTAGATTAATCAAGTGGACTGCGATCACTATAATCTACCTCACACCCGTTCTAGGTGTTTGGTTAGCATCTTCCCTAGCTGCTTACAATAACCGTTCCACCTCTTTAGCCGTACTAGCAGGGGTGTTTCTCTTTCCCATCTTACCTATGCTCTGGGAACTACGGGCACAAAGCAAACGCAGACGCAGCAAAGAACGGATATTGACTTGGGGCGATCGCTTGACGCTGAGAACTCTTGTAATCAACTTTGTGGCGATCGCTGCTTTATTAGTATGGCAACCGCGTTTGAGTTTTATAGCTCTTTCAACGCGAGGCGACTGGATGCTGGGTGACTTGCAAGGGCAACCTGCACAGTTAATTCGACAGAATTTATTCAAGCTGGCAAATGGTTTGGAAGGAATGTATCTCAGCTTCAATAAAAATCCTTTTGAACGTTACGATGACGGCAGTAGTAAAGTCCAACCACAACCCCAAACCGACCGAGATCCTTTTGAGAATTTAAAACAGCCAGATACTGCCAAACCACAGCCGGCTAATAATACCAATGGTTGGGCGTGGCAAGGTATGGGAATACATCCCGCAGTTGCCAATATGCCCAGCAGTGTAGAGACAAGCATCGCATCAGTTGCTCAGTATATTGTTAGTAAGGAATCAGATCCGGTACAGCGAATTAAAGCTCTCCATGATTACGTTGCAGATCGAATTGCATACGATGCTGAATCTTATTTTGCAGGGCAATATCCACCACAAGATGCCGAAACTGTATTTAGAACTCGTAAGTCTGTGTGTGCCGGCTATGCAAAATTGTTAGAAGCATTGGGTAAAGCGGCTGGAGAAGAAATCATTTATGTTGTAGGAGATGCACGGACTCAAACCAGCGACCTTAGCGGTCAAGGTCACGCGTGGAATGCAGCAAGAGTAAAAGGACAATGGTACTTAATTGATGCTACTTGGGATAGCGGTTATGTCGATCGCTCGTCAGGTTTTACAAAAAACTACCGTACTGAATACTTAATGCCGCCACCAGAAGTTATGGTGATTAGCCATTTTCCGAAAGATCCTGCTTGGCAGCTGTTATCAAATCCATTACCGCTTGGCGAGTTTTTGCGCCAGCCGATGATGAAACCAAAGTTTTTTGCTGATGGCTTGCAACTTGTCAGCCCTGTGCGATCGCAGACGAATGTAGGTGATGAAGCAAAATTAGTATTGGCAAATCCTAAGAATGTTTGGTTATTAGCTAGCTATAACTCAAAAGGTGGAGGCAACTCCCAATCTTGTGGTCATCCGGTACAAGGCGATCAAGTTACGTGTAAACTTCCTGCCTCCGGTTCCTATGAAATGCGGTTATTTACCTCTACTGAAAGTCAGGGTGAATTCAATTATGTAGGGCAATTAGAGTTTAACAAGTCGTGAGAAGAAATTTTAAACATTAAAAATTAAGCTGAAAAATACATGAGCAATACTGAGTTTCATCTTTAACCCCATAAAAGATAATCGTGAAAACTGAATTACCTCCATTAAGTAATTGTGTTCTATTCTTTGTAGCTGTCATAAGTGTGGTGTATTTATATAACAGCATAGCTCAAAGACAATTCATTAAAAAGCAACGAAGACCAGAAAGGCCAAAGCCTGGTTTTGGCTTTTATATGTTATGGAATCAAATTTCGTTAATTTCCTTTTTTTGCATAACTTATATTATAGGATGGGATGCACCATCAGTTGGTTTAAAATTTGAAATATTACCAGTATTTTCCTTAATAATTGGCTTAATTGGCTATTGTATATTTGTGTTAATTTTAAATACTGTTTTAAATATTTTGAGAATCAGCCAAATTGTGCAAAATGATGCTTATCTTGTTTCTGTAAGACTTATACCACGACAAAAGCTTCAAAAAACGTTATTTTGGGTTGCTGTATGTATATTAAATCCAATAACAGAAGAGTTGATATTTCGGGGAGTACTAGTACATCAATTAGGCATATATACAAATAATTATTACTTAGCAATTTTTCTGGGTTTATTTGTAAGTGTGGGAAATCATATTTATCAAGGGAAACTACATGTTATTACACATTTTGTTTTTTATATTTTTACCGTAACATTGCTTTATTCAGATGTAGGACTTCTTGGGTCTATAGGTTTTCACTTGGCAGGAGATATTTATCCATTTATGTGGCTTAAATATCAGGTTAATAACCATAAAAAACGAAGAAGGGAGGAACGCAGGGCTAAATATGTTTCCAATTAAAATATTAGACACTTTCTTTATACAAGAGTGCTAGATTAAAAAGTATCAATTAATTGTAACAATCGAAGCACCCAAGATTATTGCTAGTCCACCTGACATTGGCTATTGGATTGATATCAGCCGTATTGGTATAAAGCCTTGTGCCAATGAGTTAAAAAGATGGCATCGCCTACAGCAGGTAGTTAAGCGACGGCACTTGGCTTAACCAAAGTATTATTCTCCCAAACTTAACTCAGGTTGGTTCAGAATTGCTTCTAGGAATGCAGTCGGTAAACTGCTAGTTACCATGTATTTCCACTGAATGCTTAATTGCAGAAAAATTTTTAGCTTATGTTCTACTCATAATTGTTGCCTTTAAATTACTTAATCTTCATCACTTAAACTAAATTTAAACTCTTCACTACGGCTTTACACTTATTAGTGTTTACTTTACAGCTTCTTGAGGCTAATATCATTACTTTTATCATTGTGATAACAGTTTGAATGATTGATATTAGAGAAGTAGTGTACAAGAAAGTTGATTAAATCAGTGAATAAGAAATGGGCAACTAAACGACTCACAATTAATTTGGCATCAAGTGAAGCAGAGAAGCTTGAAAAATACTGCTCAATGACTGGTAGACCTGCAACCGATGTAATTCGAGAGTTGATTCGCTCTTTGCCAGCCGAAGAAATACCAAATGCAAATTAAACTGTTTGATGAGTAACACTCGCTTTCTTTGTTCAATTCAAGCACACAATACCAAAGCAAAAAACTGGTTCAGGTAATGCTAATTGCTGTATCAAATAAAAATTTACCTAAATGGTTAATAAAACAGCTAAACTAGCTTTATAATTTCCATTTTTGACTTACCACGGACTAAAGCTATAAATCACTTACTATCTCCTTAAATATTCCTCTTAAAGTTCATGATTAATGCTGATGTGGTTCTTAGCTTTGAGGAGAGAAGCTGAACTAAATACTAAATTGTCAAAACAACAGTTTACTAAAACATGGATTTCATCAACCAAGCACGAAATTTGGCGGATACGCTCAAAGATAAAGCGCAAGAAGCAGCGACTAATACAGCAAAGGGGATAGAAGAAGTAGTTGATGGAATTAAAAATACTGCTGTAGAGATTACTAGCTCAAGTATTAATGCGGTTAGTGATTTACCTGCAACAGCACAGCAAGGTTTCCAAACAGTACAAAATATCAGTAAAGCATTTGAAACAACTGCTATTGGTGTGACAACTTCGAGTGTAGCTATAGCTGAAGCATTACAAAATTTGCCTTCGACTGCGGCGGAATTAGCCGTAGAAATGCCCAAGATTGCATATAGATTGAGGTATCGTGCTGGTCTAAGAACCGGAGATTTATCTCGCTCTGATGCAGATGTCATGAAGCTGTTTGAGAAAATTCCAGGCACATCAAAGCTAGGAGCTAACGAAAGAACTATCCGTGAATTCTTGAGCGATAAACATGGTAGCCATATCATCCCACGTTCTCAAGGAGGCTCAAACGGTGCTGACAACATCTTGTGGGAAGTGGGCGCTGATAATCTCCGTCGCGGAGCCGAAGTTATGACTGTTGGGGAGCAGTTTTATATTCGGGTTTACACCCGGATTTCTCACAAAGCCTGAAAAAAGAAGAGTCAAAAACTGCCAAAATGACTAATATACCTGAATTCCAGCAGT
>NZ_JAAGOG010000084.1:0-31506 GCF_010747425.1 Nostoc sp. UIC 10630 | reverse complement strand
GATGGGGAAGATGGGGGAGATGAGGGGGACAAGAAGAATGCCCAATGCCCAATTCCCAATTCCCTTTAAAGTTCAATTACCGCCTTGACTTGCAAATTAGTTAAGCTAGAAGCGTTTTGGCTAGATAGTTTATTCAGTTGCACATGGACTTCTACGACTCTGGCATCAATATTGCTAGAGGGATCAGCATTGATCAGATTTTGCCGCTTTACCTGCATACCAATCCAATCCACTCTTCCCTCTAATTCATTACGTAGGGAATCACTACTTACCCGCACATCTTGTCCCGGACGCACTCTCTTGATATCACTTTGGTAGACTTCTACTACTGCATACATCTGGTCGGTTTGACCTAGAGCCACAATTCCTTCATCGCCAACAGTTTCTCCGGCTCGTGTATTAATCTCCAAAATTCGACCGGCTTTAGGAGCCACAACATAAGCTTGCGCCAGTTCTGCTCTAATTTTTTCTACAGTGGCTTGAGCGCTGTCTACCTCTGCTTGTGCATTTGCTATATCTGTTGGACGGACTTCAGCAGTTTGATTCAGGTTAGCTTTTGCTTCGTTAATCTGCTGTTGTAAGCTGGCGATGGTTTGATCCTGGTTAGCTTTTGCTTCGTTGAGTTGCTGTTGTAGGGTAGCCACAGTTCTTGTCTGAGTAGCTTGGCTTTCAATTAACGCTTGAGTGGAAGTTTCGGCGTTTAAACGTCTGCTATCAACTTCCTGGCTAGAAATTGCTCCTGCTTTATATAAAGTCTCGTAGCGCTGCACGTCAGCTTGGGCATTACGTCTCTCGGCTGCGACGCGAGCCACTGTTGCTTGCAAGCTCCGTTGTTGTCCAAGGAGTTCTGCTTCTATACGATTAATTGTGGCTTGTTGGGTTTTAATATTTCCTTCTAGTTCTACTTGCAGACGATTCACAGTAGCTTGACGCGCTCCAATTTCTCCCTGTTTTGCTCCAGCTTTTACCTGATTAAGGCGGGTTTTGGCAACTTGAACTTGTTTTTGTGCTTCAATCAAACTAGCTTGTAGGCGATCGCGGTTGTCCATAATCGCAATTACCTGCCCAGCTTTGATAGAATCGCCTTCTTTTACCAATAGTTGCTCTACCCGATTTCCTTCAGTAGAAGAAGGTGCTGACAGTTTTATTACTTCTCCCTTTGGTTCCAACCGCCCTAATGCTGTGACTGTTTTTACCACAGGCTGAACTGCTACTGGGGTTTTTTGTTTTTCATTAGCTGTAGCCTGGAACTTCATCACAGCATAAACACTGATTCCGCCTATTGCTAGAGCTGTAATTATTGCAAGTAGAACAGGCGATCGCACAAGATTCTGAGAAGACCTTAAACCCTCTGAATTCCTGTTTTGCTCCATACTATTATTCCCTTTACCACCAGTAGCAACTTGTACTAAACTGTACAGTTCAATTTATGCTAAACTAAACTGACTAGTTTAGTCAAGATGATACAACTAAACTTCTCAATCAGTTGGCTCGGCATTATGCAGCGAAATGGTATTCATTCCTACCCCCTGCCCCCTTCAACAAAGGGCATATTGATTTTCGCCATTTTCTACTAGGGCATTTTGCAGCATCTATTAATATTGTTTATAAGAAAGGATGATTAATAAATGGTACGCATCAAAACTGACGAAGTTGATCGAGATAATTCCGTTGATAAAGTAGAGCAAATTCTGCAAGGGGCAATGCAAGAGTTTCTCCAAAATGGCTATGCTGGTACAAGCATGGATCGGGTAGCAGTAGCAGCAGGTGTTTCTAAAGCGACAGTCTATAGCCACTTTCAAGATAAAGAAGGACTTTTTAAAGTACTGTTAGAGCAACTGACAAGCAAAAAGAACAACTCAATTTTTGGCACAGAACCGATTGAGGGAGAACCAGCCACCATACTGCGCCAGGTAGCAACCAAAGCATTAGATCAGATGCTTAACGACAAAGAGCATAGTGCATTTATGCGAGTATTAATTGGGGAATCTGGGCGTTTTCCTGAGTTATCTCAAATTTGTGTTCGGGTGATGATTAAGCCAGTAGCGGAAACTCTCACTCAGTACTTGGCGGCTCCAGAACTAAAAATACCTGACCCAGAGGCAACAGCAAGAATTCTTTTAGGGGCATTGGTGCATTTTCATATTACTCAAAATGTAATGCATGGACAGGACATTGTGCCAATGGAAAGCGATCGCCTGATTGATGCGTTGACACACCTAATCACTAAATGCGCCGATTGATTGGCTATGTCCCATTATTAGCTGATGGAGTGCTGTTGCCTATCCTCTGGCTTTTTTGGTTTCTTAGCTTTGAGCTAAAATCCCACGGCTTGATCTGAAAACGAGCAATAGCAATGTTTTCATAGCCGTGGGAGTTTTAAAAGCTGGCACAAATACATCCTCCAGCGATCGCAAGATTAACTAGGCAGGAATGACTTGAACAATTAGTGAGCGTTTATCCAGTGACTGGATTTTACCTACTTGACTGAGGTCTTTTGCAATTCTGTCTAGCAGTTCTCCTGCTTGGTCACGATATTGATGTTCTCGGCCTCGTAAACGAATGGCAAACTTCACCGAATCGCCTTTACTCAACCAACCAACTGCTTTTTCAATACGTAAATTGTAATCAGCAATACCCACGTTTAAACCGAAACGAACTTCTTTTACCGTAGGTCTAGCACTCTGGCTCTGACGTTTTTTCTTTTGATACTGAAGCTTGCCATAATTCAGGATTTTGGCGATTGGGGCCTCTTTGCCTTGAGAGACTACAACCAAGTCAAGCTCTAGGCTCTCGGCTAACTGTAGCGCCTCATTGGTGTCGATTAGACCACGATTGTTATTCTCATGGTCAATCAAGAAGACATGAGGTGACTTGATTTGTGAATTAATCAGTTGCTTTTGGATTGCGATAACGAATTTCTCCTAATTGTTCAATACTTTATATTCCAAGTAATGCTAATTTAACACAACACTGAATCAGAGCAACTTTAACCACACAATGGGCTACATTCTGTTAGAATGTGGGACTGTGGCACTCGCTCTTCAGTCTTTGCGTTACTGCCCATCCAGCCTTTCAAGACTTTTTTATCCGTCCGCCTAAGACTGACGCTGCCATTGGCGACAGGCCGATGTTACTTTTGGAGTTTTATGAATTTTTCTACTCTCGGCTTGTCCAATGAAATTATCCGTGCGGTTACAGAGCGAGGGTACACCGAACCTACGCCAATTCAAATACAGTCGATTCCTGCCGTCTTATCGGGTAGCGATTTACTAGCTGGGGCACAAACTGGCACTGGAAAAACCGCTAGTTTTACCCTACCGCTTCTACATCGGTTATCGTCCGAGAAGAACATCAAAGTTACATCTAATGGATACCGCCCGATCCGGGCGCTGATTCTCACCCCAACTCGTGAACTCGCTGCCCAAGTGGAAGAAAGCGTGCGCGAGTACGGCAAATACTTGCAGCTAAACTCGATGGTGATGTTTGGCGGAGTCGGTATTAATCTGCAAAAACAGCGTTTGAAGAACCGAGTGGATATCTTGGTTGCTACTCCAGGGCGACTGCTGGATCACGTACAGCAGGGCACGCTGAACCTGTCACATATTGAAGTTTTAGTTCTAGATGAAGCAGATCGGATGCTGGACATGGGCTTTATCCATGATATCCGCCGCATTCTTGCACTTTTGCCCAAAAAGCGACAAAATTTGCTATTCTTCGCTACTTTTTCGGACAAAATTAAAGCACTAGCCGCCGGGTTGCTCAATAACCCGAAGATGATTGAAGTGGCACGCCGCAACGTCACCGCCGAGACAATCGCCCAAAAAATTTACCAAGTAGACCGTGACAAGAAACGTCAATTACTTGCTCACCTGATTCGGCGAGATAATTGGTATCAAGTACTAGTGTTTACTCGTACCAAGTATGGCGCTGACCGTTTAGTTAAGCAGTTGGGTGAAGACCGCATTCAAGCACTGGCAATCCACGGAAATAAGAGTCAGCCAGTGCGTACCAATGCTCTGGCAAAGTTCAAGAATGGTAGCTTACAGGTATTGGTGGCTACAGACATTGCTGCTAGAGGTCTTGACATCAGCGAACTACCCCATGTAGTCAACTTTGATCTACCTAATGTACCGGAAGATTATGTTCATCGCATTGGGCGAACTGGTCGTGCTGGTGCGTCAGGTGAAGCCGTATCGCTGGTGTGTGTTGATGAATACAGTCTATTGACAGATATCGAAAAACTGATTGAGCAACGTTTGCCAAGGGAAGTAGTGGCTGGCTTTGGCCCTAACCCCAATACAACGGCCGAACCAATCCCCAATGGACGGCAACACAGACCCAAATCTGGAGGTGAAAAGCGATCGCCTCGGACTCCTAAACCGTTACCACGGACATCGGCTAAACGTAAAGCAGCGCCACCCGCGACTAATGGCGAGAAGCCTGGGGCTCGTTCGTCCGCATCGCGCCGTTCTAAGTAGGGACAAGGGATTGGGGACTGGGGACTGGGAATGAGGGAAGACTTTTCCTGAAATATCTAATAGCAAATACCTAGTTCCCACTCCCCATAATCAATCCATTACAGCTAAGACAGCTTTCGGCAATAACTTATCTTTAAACCAAACAATTCTGGCGGGGACATCATTTAATTTTACTCCCGCCTTTTCTAAATTAAGTCGCTCGGAAATTGCCAAAATTAAGTCATCACGTCCAGCCCGCCGCACCTGAGAAAACTTCTTTTGTAAATATTCTGGCCGCCAATAACCAACAATTTCTAATAAGAAAGTGCGTCCATCAGAATGCACCAAGCGAAAATCGGGAATCATCACACTACCGGGAATCGGTATTAAATCAACTTCTCGTTCTAATGCCCAACCGCTTTTCAAAGCATCCCACTTATCAGCAAAGGATGCTTCTAACATACTATCGTAAGGCTTTCCGGGCGGATAGTGGGATACTAAACCACATTCAGAATTGAGGGTGAAACGTCCAGTTTTCCAACTATTTGTATAAGCATCGCGGGTTTGGAGAATGGAAGAAAGACTCCATTTAGTAACGTGAAGTAAAGCAGGAATAAGTTTAGCGATCGCTAACCCATATCGTGTACTAGGATTAAACAAACTCGTCGGCCCATCAATGGTAATTGTAAATCCGTGGTCAGCATCGCCTTCAATATAAGCCATTAGTTGAAACAACTTTAGATAGCGAAATAACAGCTTATATTCACCTGGAACATTGCGATGAGCATTTAACACCAGTTGACTGGCCTTGTAAAATACACCCTGTACCTGAGATAAGTTATATCGATTTAACACATCTGGCGCTGTCGGTGCATCGAAAACAGTCAAAATTTTATTTTCAGATAAATCAGCATATAACCCATTCCGAACCTGTTCTAATAAAACTTCCCGCTCAAGTTCTTGAGTTAACTCATCAGCAATTTTACTTAGAGTAACTTGGGTTGATTCTCGACTAGAAACAGACTTTGCAGCCAACGAAAACACCCGTTCTCTTAACATCTGTGGTTCCAAAGGACTAACCACCTCAAAAGTACAAAAACTGCTTTTGAGAATATAAGCTAACCCTCGCTTCACCCGATAATCTGTAGAATCTCCTTCAAAATCAGTCAATTGTCGCTCAAGCACACCCTGAGTCTTACCCACTGCTGATTGAAAATAATTAATTAACTCAATCGCCAACTCCGAAGTTCCCCGATCAATCTTCAGTCTCTTCGGAATGATCTCCTCCCCGTTTTGGCGATGCATCAGTAAATCTGTCGGTAACATCTGAATTCTGGATTTTAGATTTTGAACTTCCCGTTGAATAATTAATTTCTAACTGTTCCGCCGCCTTCAAACTCCGTTCCTTCCCACTCCCATACACAACCTGTAACTTCCCTTCCTTCTCTTTCTTCCCTTCGTGTCCTTCGCGCCTTCGCGGTTCGTTATTCCTCTCCCCTCTCCGCCTAGCCGAAGTTCCTTCCTCACTCGTATCCTCCGCCACCACCTCATACAAAATCGCCTGCTTATTCTCAATATTCCCCTTCCGTAAAATCCTTCCCAATCGCTGAGTATACTCCCTAGCCGAACCCGTCCCCGATAAAATAATTGCAACAGTTGCCGCAGGTACATCAACGCCTTCATTCAACACATGAGAAGCAACCAAAGTATTATATTTACCCTCTCGAAACTTAGTTAATATCTCATGCCGTTCCTTCACAGGAGTTTGATGAGTAATTGCCGGAATTAGCAACTCTTGAGAAATGCGATAAACCGTTGCATTATCAGCAGTAAAAATCAAAATTCTTGCTGGATAATGTTCTGCCAATAAATTAATCAAAATTCGCAACTTCCCATCAGTCCCCAAAGCGATATCTTTCGCTTCCCGGTGCGCTAACATCGCCCTACGTCCAGATTGCGATCTAGCACTCATTTGCACGAACATTTGCCAACCTTGTAGACTCCCCAAAGAAATCTTTGATTGCTTCAAAAAGTCGTTGCGGGTTTGAATGAGTTGATTGTATCTTTCTCGCTCAAGTTGCGATAACTTTACTTTAATTTGGACAATTTCATGTTCTGCTAACGCCTGACCCGCCAAATCTTCGGCGCGTTTGCGATATACTTCTTCACCAATCAGAATATTTAAATCAGCGTGTTTACCATCAGTGCGTTCTGGTGTAGCAGAGAGTCCCAGACGATAAGGTGCGATCGCATATTCAGCGATAACCCGATTAAAATCTGTCGGTAAATGATGGCATTCATCAAAAACAATCAGTGCATATTGATTTCCCAAGGTTTCGGCGTGAATTGCGGCACTATCATAAGTTGCAACTAAGATAGCTGTTCTATCCCGCGAACCACCTCCCAGCAATCCCACCTCAGCATCGGGGAAAGCTGCTACCAAATGTGCATACCACTGATGCATTAAATCTAGAGTTGGCACCACAATCAGCGTCGTGCGCGGCGTTGATTGCATCGCCATTTGTGCTAAATAAGTCTTTCCCGCCGCCGTGGGAAGCACAACTACTCCCTGCCTACCCGCCAGTTTCCAAGCCGCTAACGCCTCAGTCTGGTGTGGATAGGGTTCCATTTCCAAAGTCGGAACCAAATCTACAGGATAAAATTGCTTGGCCTCATCGATAAAATTCACATCTTCCGCTTGTAGTGCTTCTACTAGCGATCGGTATCTAATTGCTGGAATGCGGAATTTTTCAACTCTATCATCCCACGTAGCATAATCCATCCAACCTTTGCCGCGTGGTGGTGGATGCAAAATTAATGTGCCACGATCAAAATTTAGTGTAGGGGTACGAGCCATTTATGGGAATTGGGAATTGGGAATTGGGGATTGGGTATGGGGGATTGGGCATTGGTTGGTAATTTTCCATTCGCCATGCCCCATTCCCTAGTCTATTGATTACTAATAACGCAAAAAGTGCATGATTCATCCAAGTAACTCAGATAAAACCCAACTAGATGCGCTCATTAGTCACGGAATGTCCAATCGGCAAACCAACAATAACCTTGCCGAATCCTACAAAGAACAGCGACAGAGCTTTCTACTGAAACGGCTACAATTGCAGGCGCAAATTATGCTAGTAGTTGGCTTGACTTTAATCGCTTTTTCCCTTTGGGAAAATTCATATCTAGAAGCCAAGATATACGCCTTTAAAATTGGGATTGTCGTAGAATTATTCACTCTTATTTGTTGGGGTTTATGTAAAACTCCTATCGGTCGTCGCCATCCTGATTTAATTTTTTTGAGTTTATGCTGGGCTGTAACTTGTGTTGTCCAAATTGATATAGCTTTATTGTTTAATAATCTGGAACCTAGAAGCAATATTTGGACTCTGATGTTTCTCACTCAGGCTACAATTATACCAGTTCAATGGTGGATGCATTTAATATCTCAATTTGGAACAATAATTTGCTATTTAACATTATATTTCTTATATAATCCTATATTGAAGAATCCATCAGCTTTTTATGCTGAACAAGGATTATACTTTTTTTGGACTTGCATAATTTGTGTATTTTCTGTATTTTTATACGAACGCTTGCGAAAAAAAGAATTTTATGCGCGTAAAGCAATGGAACTGGCGCAGCAAAAATCGGAACGGCTGCTACTAAATATTTTGCCAGGGATGATTGCAGAACAATTAAAACAACAGCCTACAACTATTGCTGATAGTTTTATGGAAGTTACGGTATTATTTGCCGATATTGTTGGTTTTACAGAGCTTTCAGCTCGTACATCTCCTACGGAATTAGTTGAGTTATTAAATACAATATTCTGTTTGTTTGACCAATTAGCAGAACTTCACGGAGTAGAGAAAATCAAGACTATTGGCGACGCATATATGGCTGTTGCCGGATTGCCAAATCAGTCTAACGATCATGCTTCAGCAATAGCTAATATGGCGTTGGATATGCAAAATTCTATAGCTATCTTTAATGCAGAAAATAATCAATTATTTAGCATCCGTATTGGCATTAGTACAGGATCAGTTGTAGCGGGAGTGATTGGTCTGAAAAAGTTTGCTTACGATCTCTGGGGAGATACAGTAAATACTGCTAGTAGAATGGAATCACATGGAATAGCCGGTAGTATCCAGGTCTGTGAAGCAACTTATCAGCTTTTAAAAGATAAATACTTATTCGATAAACGAGGTTTAATTCAGGTTAAAGGCAAAGGAGAAATGATGACTTATATCCTAAAAGAAGTTAATTTTAAAAATTAATTACAGCTATGCTATTTGACGGATATAGAGAAATATAAAATATATAATTAGAGCGATAAATCTTAGCTATTTAACCTCTGCTAAAACTAAGCTTTAATCCCTTAGATAGATTCACAGCAAATAACTGCTTTAATGTGTATTATTTCGATGCATAATAAATATTGAGCGATGTCTACGACGGGCTGTGACGCTCTCTACGAGACGCTAGAAGCGAACGCAGACTGGCTAACGCATCGCATTCTCTAGCTGATTTTGGGAATAATCCTTTAGCTAGCTGCATAAAAGGAGAAGCCACATTGAAAGGAACACGTTCCCTTCTAGCGCCCTATGCTGTTGCACTATTGGCTGTTGGTAGCGCATTGCTACTAACACTATTGCTACAGCCACTACTGAAACCAACTATTTTCCTGCTGTTTTTTGCTGCCGTAGCGGTTAGTGCTTGGTATGGTGGTATGGAAGCAGGATTGCTGGCTACTGCTTTGTCTACTTTAACTGTTAGCTATTTTTTCTTAGAGCCAGTGTTTTCGCTCTCGGTTGCGAGTCTAGATAACATAAGACGGTTAGGCTTGTTTGTCCTGGTGACAACATTCATCACCTTGCTAAACTCAGAGTTACGCACTGCCAAACAACATCTTCAAATGAGTTTGCAGAAGTTAAAAGTGAGCGAGGCAAAGTTTAGAAGGTTGGTAGAGTCCAACATTATTGGGGTAATTGTAGCCAATATGGATGGGGCGATCGCAGAAGCTAATGATGCTTTTTTACGAATGGTAGGTTATTCGCAAGAAGATTTACTTGCTGGGCGGGTTCGATGGCGCGACATGATCTCACCAAAATATATTGAAACAAACAACAGTGCGATCGCAGAACTCAAAGCCAAAGGAGTATGTCAGCCTTTTGAGAATGAATACATCCGCAAAGATAACACTCGCGTTCCCATCCTGTTAGGTTCTACTTTGTTAGAAAATAATTCTAACGATATTATCTCTTTTGTCCTTGATTTAAGCGAACGCAAACAGGTAGAGCTTGCCCTATGCCAAAGCGAAGAACGCTACCGCGCTTTTTTAGAGCAGAGTTCAGAAGGTATTTGGTGCATTGAACTAGAAGTACCAATTTCGGTGGACTGTCCAGAAGATGAACAAATTCAACATTTTTACCAATATGTTTACTTAGCCGAATGCAACAATGTGATTGCACAGATGTATGGCTGTTCTCGTGCCGAAGAAATTATCAACGCCAGACTAGGAGATTTTCTCATTGCCTCCGATCCACATAATATTGCATACCTGCGTAATTTTATCCGTTCTAACTACCGATTAATCGATGCAGAGTCTCACGAAATAGATAAGCAAGGTAATTCCAAATATTTTTTGAATAATCTAGTGGGAATTGTCGAAAATGGGTTTTTAGTCAGAGCGTGGGGAACTCAACGCGATATCACAGAACGCAAACGAGCAGAAGCAGCACTACATCAACGAGAAGATCAACTGCGGCTAATTACAAATGCTGTGCCCGTCCAGATTTCTTATGTTGATTCCCAGCAGCGTTATCGCTTTAATAACAAGGGATATGAAGACTGGTTTGGGCTTCCCGCTTCCGAAATTTATGGTAAACACATTAGAGAAATTCTGGGAGAGTCGGTTTATCAGTCAATTCTTCCTTATGTAGAAGCAGTACTTTCTGGAGAGGAAGTCACTTATGAAACCCAATTACCTCATAAAGATGGCACAAACCATTACATAAATGTAAGTTACGTTCCCCAGTTTAGTGAGCAAGGAAAAGTTGAAGGATTTGTTGCCCTAATCACAGATATTACACTTCACAAGTTAGCAGAATTCGCTCTAAAACAGAGCGAGAAACGGTTAAAGACGCTCACCGAAAAAGTCCGCATAATTCCTTGGGAGGTGAATGCCACTACTGGAAATTTTACTTATGTAGGGCCGCAAACCGTTGAGATTCTTGGCTATCCATTATCAGACTGGTACATCGATGATTTCTGGCAAAAACACATGCATCCAGAAGATTGCGAGTGGGCTATTCAGTATTGCCAAGAATCTTCGCTGTCACTAAATAATTACGAATTTGAATACAGAATGTTGGCTGCTGATGGCAGAGTTGTGTGGCTGTATGACATTGTTAATGTTGTGCGGGATGAGAATGGGCCACAGCTACTACATGGGTTTATGCTCGATATTACCGATCGCAAGCAAGCAGAGCAAGAACGCGAACAACTGCTTGAGCGCGAAAAAGCAGCACGCGCCGATGCAGAAGCAGCAAATCGGATGAAGGATGAGTTTCTCGCCACCCTCTCCCACGAACTCCGCACACCCTTAAACGCCATATTGGGTTGGACGCAGCTACTGAGAAATCGCAAGTTTGATGAGGCTACTACTGCGCGGGCGCTAGAAACAATTGAGCGTAACACTAAATCCCTGACGCAACTAATCGAAGATGTCCTAGATGTGTCACGGATTATTAGAGGCACACTTCATCTCAGTATCCATCGGATAAAACTTGTACCACTTGTAGAGGCGGCAATCGATACTGTGCGCCCAGCAGCTGAGGCTAAAGAGATTAACATCAAGTGTAGATTCGATCCTGAAGTTGGGGTAGTTGTGGGTGATACCAACCGCTTGCAACAGGTTGTGTGGAACTTGCTCTCCAACGCCGTCAAGTTTACACCCAAGGGTGGAAGAGTTGATGTGCAATTAGAGCGGATCGAATCTTCCGTGCAAATTCGGGTAAGCGATACGGGAGCGGGAATTGCTGCCGAATTCCTCCCCCATGTATTTGAACGCTTTTGTCAAGCTGACAGTTCCAGCACGCGATCGCATGGCGGACTAGGATTAGGGTTAGCGATCGTCCGTCACTTGGTAGAATTACACGGTGGCACAGTCTCTGTCGAAAGTCTAGGAATTGGACAGGGAGCGACATTCATTGTCAATCTGCCGATGAAAGCCGTTTATGTAGAGGCTAATACAGCAGAGCAGCCTTCATCTCTGGTGGATGTCCCAGAGGCTAATAATTACCTGCCAAGATTAGATGACTTGCGAGTGCTAATTGTCGATGATGAAGCAGACGCGCGTCATTTACTCACCACCATTCTGGGACTGTATGGGGCGCAAGTCATAGCAGCAGCATCTGCTTGTGAAGCTCTGCTTGCTTTGCAACAATTTCACCCCCATATAATGGTGAGCGATATCGGTATGCCACAACAAGATGGCTACGCACTAATTCGTCAAGTGAGGGCGCTACCAACAGATCAAGGAGGGCGGATTCCAGCAGTAGCGCTGACAGCCTATGCTAGGGCAGAAGATCGCACGCAAGCGTTGTTAGCAGGCTTTCAACTCCACGTCCCCAAGCCAGTAAATCCCGCCGAGTTAGCAGTTGTAGTTGCCAACCTCACCGGACGCACTTGAAGAATTAAAAATTAAAAAGTAAAAATTCAAGATGAATTTAATATTTCTTTTGCTTTTTACTTTTGCCTTATTTGATGAATTTTTATAATGGTTTACGAGTATTAAAGGCTTATGAATGAGCCTTTAATACTCGTGAACGGAGTTCAAAGGTGGATTCATCCGGTTCAAATACTCGGCGACGGAGTTTTCCTGATTATCCTGCGATCGTAAATTCAACTTAAGTTCTAACGCTTATCCTACAAGCGTTTTACCCCACCCTAACCCTCCACTTTACAAGGCTACGGTGTACACACAAGTCTTCTAGAGTTGCCCCAGAGCCTTTTGATCCCCCCAACCCCCCTTAAAAAGGGGGGCAAAAACCTCTCAAAGTCCTCCTTTTTAAGGAGTATTTAGGAGGATCTACACAATTTTGGTTTTGTATAGAGATGTGTGTACACCGTAGACTTTACAAGGGGAGGGTTAGAGGGGGTGAGAAGGACTTGTGTGTACACCCTGCCCCGACACGGAGAGAGGCTTAATCAGCGAACTGAGGTTAAACTTTCGCTGCCGCAGCACCCGGTAAACTGACTTTCAACCGCTTAAACATCGCTTCTCTTGCTTGTGCAGCGAGGCTATCGTCAAAAGGTTTTAAGGTAATTTCCTGCTGATACTTTAGCCGCAATGCTGTTTGAATTAACCAATCGGCGACAAAGGGATTTTTCGGTAACAAAGGGCCGTGGGAATAAGTAGCGATCGCATTCTGATAAAATGCTCCTTCTGTCCCATCTTCACCATTATTTCCCAAACCGTACACCACGCGCCCTAAAGCTTCCACTTTTCCCAGTTTGGTACGTCCGCCGTGATTTTCAAAGCCTACCAAATACGGTGTAGTACCAGTCATCTCTTTTAAATCTTGCGCTAGGCGCGAAGCTGTCACTTCAATTACCAAGTTACCAATACAGCGCTTAGTATTTTCACCAGGATGAACCGAGACTAAATCGAGTATTCCCAAACCATCAATCCGTTGTCCTAAGCCTGGTTCATAATAATGTCCCAGTAATTGGGGGGAACCACAGGTAAATACTCCCGGTGTTCCATTTTCGATTTTTTCGCGCATTGCATCAGCTTTCGCACCTTGCAAATCACGCATGACAATTTCTTGCTGACGATCTTGTGCGCCACCACCAACTATGACATCTACAGTTTTAATATCTGCGGCTGTGGCATTTTGATCTAGAGGTAATACTTTAACATCGTATCCCCGCCACTCGGCGCGACGTTCTATAGTAATTACATTACCGCGATCGCCATAGGTACTCATCAGCGTCGGATAAAGCCAACCTATTGTTAATTCCAAATTTTGAGAACTCATAAATTTTGGGAAAGGGGAATTGGGAATTGGGAATGGGGAATTGGGACGAGAATAACTACTGACGAATGACGAATGACAAATGACAAATTTAAAGAATTTTTCGCCCAGTAAGAACTTCTCGCACTTCTAGCATGGCTGAGTAGGTGGGGAGAATATGCAGAGTTTCATTCTCTGGTGTATGCTCTAATGCAGTTGCGATCGCTTGTCGCAAATCTTCTTCCACAATTAAATTTAAGTTACTCTCAAGGGACTTTTGGCTGTAACGTAGACGTAGTGCCATATCGTAGACGCGATCGCCACTCACTACTAAAGTCCCGCCGCGTTCAACTAATTTCTCGGTATCTACGTCCCAAATCCAGGATACATCAGTGCCATCGGGTGTGCGATCGTTCAATACCAGCAGTGTAGTTTTATCTGTGCTTTGAGTTACTACGCGAATGGTTTCATTCGTCCCTACGGGATTTTTTGATAACAATATTCGCACTCGTTTACCGTTAATTACTAAATCTTCTGCACGACCAAAGGCAGCTTGGAAGTTGTTAATAGTGTCTCTGATCGTTACTTCATCAACTCCTAGCTCAATAGCCGCAGTAGCAGCAGCTAAAGTATTATATTTGTTGTACAAACCAACCAGAATTTGTGACCATTCACTACTTTCTAGAGTCGGTTTACTTTTAGTGAAACCACACTTGGGACAAGTGAAATCTCCCAAATGAGACAAATAGACACCCTTGTAATCTAGAGAATGTCCACATTTGGGGCAATAGATAGAATCAACAGCGTGAGGAATAGCTTCTAGATAGTGTTCTGGTTCATTTAAGCCAAAGAATAACACTCGTTGCGGTAACTGCTGACCAAGGTTAGATAAAGTTGGGTCATCAGCATTAGGAATTACCACCGTTTCTGTTGGTAGGGTAGAAATAACTTTTGTCCAACGTTTACTAATTGTATCTACTTCGCCGTACCTATCAAGCTGGTCGCGGAACAAGTTTAAACAGAGAATAATTCGCGGCTGGAGTGGCTTTAATACTCTTGGTACAATATTTTCATCCACTTCCAAAATGGCGTAATCAGTATTTAGCGTGCCTAGTAAGTTGGTGCTTTCTAACAGCGCCGTCATCAAGCCATTTTCTAGATTTGCACCTGTAGAATTATGAGTGACGCGAAAACCCTTGCGCTCTAGGATTGTGCATAAAAGCAGGGCTGTAGTGGTTTTGCCGTTAGTACCAGCAATTAAAATCACTCCATTTTTAACTTGCTGACTCAATAATTGTAAAAGTCGGGGTTCAATGCGACGAGCAATCGAGCCTGGTAATACACTAGCAGCACCCAGACGGAGCGATCGCACTATAAACGTCACACTTTTTGCCACTGACACTGCGAAACCCAATCGCAGCCTATCTATGAATTGAATTTTGTTTCCCACATCTGTACCCTAGTCTTCTGGCGTTGCTAATTGAAAGTATTTAATTGCAAATTTAATATGCGTGAGTTTAGCGAATCCTGACTGAAAAAGCCAGCTTCTTAATTTTGAGGTAGGGGGAAGGGGGCAGGCTTTCAAGGGCAGGTTTTTATTTTTTAGGCAGAAGAGAAGTAGAGATTAGTAGTCCAAGGTTGAGGGAAAAAGTGACCAAAAGGGAGAGGCTGACCCAATAACAAAGCAACGATAACTTTGATGAAACCACGACGGAAACAACTCAGAAGGCGTGTGGGTTGGAGAGCAGGCGGTAAATTATGTGCCACATGATTTGCTGCTTCGTCATCATTCCCAGATCCATTACTCCACATTGCCAGTACCTTCGCCTGTGGCTGACTTAAGTGTGGTAGCTTTGCGCTAACGATCACTATCCAGCTGTTTAAACCTGAATACTCGTTCATGACCTGCTTTATGTCACGATGTTTTATTCTATCTTTTACCCTTTTCTAAAAACCTGCCCTTGAAAGCTCATCCCCCCACTCTGTCTACTATTACAAGAGGTAAAGATTAAGTAGCAACTTTGGCAACTGCGGAGACAATGTAGAGTATCTCCTAGTAATTTAGCAAAGTTATAAGCATTGGAGCAAAGCAAATGAATGCTAAACTGATCGCGTTCTCTGGCTTTGTGACGGTATTTTTGGGTGCAGGAATTGGTTTTATTGCTGCTAATTTACTTCCTTGCCCCTACACGAGTCAAATGTATCAAGATTTGGAGCAAAAATACGTTCTTGTCGGTGCAGTTGCTGGTTTGTTAATTGGTTCTAGTCAGGAAATGATTAGAGAACTCAAGCAAGAGCGGGATGCGGAAGAAGACTTGCTCCAAGATTTGAATAAAGCTATTCACTCAAGTAAAAACCCAAAAAATTACGAGTAGTGAAGCGTAAAGCCCCCGCGCTTCTCCCAAGGGGAGACGCTGCGCGAACAGCCGGGGGATATAAGTTTCGACTACGCTCAACTGCCGCGAACAAGCTGAATTTATTCAGCCGTGATGTGGATCATTGATGTACTGTAGGACTTTCTGAGTGCTAACAATTCCAGTAGTGTCAAACATATATAAATGTGTCCACAGACTAGGAAGCTTCATTAACTCTGGAAATTCTTGTCGCAAATATCTTGATGACCGACCTTTAGAGGTTGTTTGAAAAGTGTTTTGCTGTGACTTTGGGATAAGCCAGAAAGCCCTCATGTAGAGACGCGATTTATCGCGTCTCTACAGAGAATGTACTCGTCAATTATTCCTTATTTACATAGGTAGAATACCCTCCGGCTACTCCGTTGGAGAACTTGTAGAGTAGCCGCTTTACGTCAATTGCCCAATTGCCCCTACAATGAGATATTTTTTTGTTGGAATGTCCCGAAATAAGAGTCTGAAACTCTCTTCAATTCTAAAAGAGGCTGCGCGAACAATTTTAAATTAGTTAATAGTTTTGTTAAATTAGCAGTAGCAGAGTTATAAATTAAAAGCTTTCTTCAAATTTTCTGGCTGCGTTACTGCCAAATATTGAGCCGACATTTCCGGTGTGAGTAGTTCTATCATGACTGTGTTTTCCAACCAGAACTCAATAACATCAAAAAAAGAATCGCGGTTACAACGTAACACTCTCCAACCTTCACGTTTACCAATCAACTCAATTTTTTCTTGACTAGAAGAAACTGAAATTGCTGCATGAGTAGCTGTGAACCCAGAAGAAGTAGGATTTTCTGCAAATGTACACTGGTTATCACCTTCACCAGGCATTAGCTGAGTTTTTAATGGGTAAACTTCAATCCCTGTTCCATATTCGTCAAGTGGAAAAACCATATAGCTGCCTGGGTGAGGGAAAAAGGGAAAAGCTTGGCCATTCAAGACTTCAGCTAAAACCTCGGCAACGTGCTGGGGGTTTTTAACAGAAATAGATATGTGATGAATCATACTTAATTACCTCGTACCCCATAATCATAATGAGGCTTATAAATTTTTTGTTTTGTGGAGTGCTTATCTTCCACGAGCAGCTTAATTATCTTTCATCCCATTTTAATTAATTTATGCAGAGAATAAAACAAATTTCCATTTAATTGAATTTGGAAAACCTTGCTTATATTCCTCTATCCTAGTAAGTGATAGCTTACACATGAGTCTTGTAGAGTTATCACAGACGCTTTTATATCCTCCCAACTCACACTACGTTGCCATCTATCACTATCATTTATGGTAATACTCGATCAAACTGCTAAAAAATCCTAACCTGGCAAAGATATACACGAAATGTAGGCACAATTCATGTAGACGCAAAGCGTCTTCTCGTATGGTATTGTTCCTATCTGAAAGTCTTTCTTTTCAGCTATTGTTTACGTAAGTAAGTTGGCACAATAAAATCAAACTATGTAAAAAAATGAACTAGGCTAAAACCCTTATATCTATTGCCTTATCTCAACGACAATTATTTCCGCCCACTTTCTTAAACTCTGTATTTGATAATTACACTTCAGTATGAGATACCAAGTAGGAGGTAGTCTCCGCAGTGACGATCCCACGTATGTTATCCGTGACGCAGACGAAAAACTTTATACTAGCCTGAAAGCTGGGGATTTTTGTTACGTTTTCAACTCTCGCCAGATGGGTAAGTCATCCTTACTACAGCGCACCAGTTATCGTCTTAGAGAAGAAGGCTATAGCTGTGTTTATTTGGATATGACCATCTTAGGTATTGAGGATACTACGCCAGAACAGTGGTACAAAGGCATCATTATCAGCTTGTTCTACAGCTTAAATTTAGCAGAACAGATCAACTTTAAACGTTGGTGGGAGACGCAAAAAGGTATTTCCTCAGTACAAAAACTACACTCTTTTGTTGAAGAAGTTTTACTACCAAACGCCAAAGCCGAACGCATTTTCATCTTTATTGATGAGATTGATAGCCTACTTAGTTTAAGTTTCCCAATTAACGACTTTTTTGCTTGGATTCGTCAATGCTATAATCAGCGACCAGAGAATTCAAACTTTAATCGCTTGGGATTTGCACTATTTGGTGTGGCAAGTCCTTCCGACCTCATCGCTGATAAAGGCCGCACACCCTTTAACCTTGGTAAAGCAATTGAGTTAAACGGTTTTCAACTCTATGAAGCTACTCCTCTGCTTCAAGGAGTAAAGGAAGTAGTCAGTCAACCACAAGCAATACTGCAAGAAATTATTCATTGGACAGAGGGACAACCGTTTCTCACACAAAAACTTTGTAACTTAGTTATTCAAATTGCTGCTGAAAATGCTACAGGAATGATTAGCCTCATTCCAGGTACAGAAGCATTTTGGATTGAGCAATTAGTGAAAACGCATATTATTCAAAATTGGCAATCACAAGACGAACCAGAACATCTACGTACTATAAGAGATCGCCTATTATTCAACGACCAACGAGCAGGGCGGTTGTTGGGTATTTATCAAAAGGTGTTGCAAGCAGAGGAGCAGTTTAGTAGTGGAGGCTTCTCCCAGAAGGAAATGTCATCGAGTAGGGGAGAAGAGTTTTTCACTTTGCCTCATCTTCCTGTTCCGATTGATGATAGTCGAGAACAAACAGAGCTTTTGTTATCTGGTTTAGTAGAGAAACACAACGGCTATCTCAAAATTAAAAATCCCATCTATCGGAGTGTTTTCAATACCGAATGGGTGTTAAAACAATTAGACAATCTCCGCCCTTATTCGCAGACATTTAATGCTTGGGTAGCATCAGGGTATAAAGATGAATCGCGTTTATTGCGAGGACAGGCTCTCAAAGATACTCAAAATTGGATACAGGGCAAAAGTCTAAGCAATTGGGATTATCAATTTTTAGCCGCAAGTCAAGAATGCGAACAGCGCGAAGTGCAAACAGCATTAGAGGCAGCACGGGCGAAAGAGGTAGAAGCACGACTAGCACAGGAGCAAAAAACTGCTAAATTTCAAAGGTTTTTACTAGTTGCAGTGTGTATTGGTTTGCTCGTCTCCAGCATTTTGGGGGTGGGAAGTTTCATTATGTATCGTCAAACCAAAAAAAGCGAAAGTCAAGCTAAGAGCAGCGAAATTCGAGCGCTTGTATCTTCTTCTGCTGGACTGTTTGCTTCCCAACGGAGGTTAGATGCACTTGTAGAAGCAATCAAAGCCAAAGACAGACTGCACAAGCTAGGAACAACTAACTCAAATCTTGCACCTCAAGTTGAAAACGCACTCAGGCAAGCAGTTTATGGAGCAGATGAATACAATCGGTTTTCCGATCATACAGCAAGTATTATGGCGGTAGATGTTAGTCCTGATAGTTCTTTAATTGCCTCAGCCAGTATAGACAATACAGTTAAGCTTTGGCGACGTGATGGTACGGAAGTTGCAACTCTCAAAGGTCATAAGGGAGCAGTTAGAGCAGTAGATTTTAGTTCTGACGGTCAGTTCCTCGCCTCGGCGGGTGAAGATGGCACTATTAAACTCTGGAAACTAGATGGTACTCTGCTCAAAACTTTTAAAGGTCACACCGCTTCAGTTTGGGGAGTAGCATTTAGTCCTGATGGTCAGTTCCTCGCCTCTGCTAGTTGGGATGCAACAGTGAAACTCTGGAAGCGAGATGGTACTTTGCTCAAGACATTCCAAGGTTCTAAAGGTGCGTTTTGGGGAGTCACTTTTAGTCCTGATGGCCAGACTATTGCTGCTGCCAGTCTAGACAGGACAGTAAAACTCTGGAAACGAGATGATTCAGGCTGGCAAAACGCCAAGCCTGTA
The DNA here is from genome assembly GCF_010747425.1 of Nostoc sp. UIC 10630. Taxonomy (NCBI): domain Bacteria; kingdom Bacillati; phylum Cyanobacteriota; class Cyanophyceae; order Nostocales; family Nostocaceae; genus Nostoc; species Nostoc sp. UIC 10630. Next base: position 11,799 of record NZ_JAAGOG010000084.1, on the reverse strand, counting down.
CAAACTCTCGAAGGTCACACTGCTTGGGTTGTAGGAATAGCTTTCAGCCCTGACGGACAGACTATTGCTTCAGCGAGTGAAGACAGAACTGTTAAACTTTGGCGGCGAGACAGCATAAGTAAAAGCTACCGCCTTGATAAAACTCTGCAAGGGCATGATGCCGGAATTTCGGGAGTAGCATTTAGTCCCGATGGCCAGACTATTGCCAGTGCCAGTCTCGACAAAACGATTCAACTTTGGAATATTGATGGTACAGAACTGAGGACGCTTAGAGGGCACAGTGCATCAGTTTGGGGTGTAACTTTTAGTCCAGATGGTAGCTTTATTGCTTCGGCAGGTGCAGAAAACGTTGTCAGGCTCTGGCAAAGTCAAAATCCATTTCAAAAGTCTATCGTTGCACATAAGTCCGGGATTTGGTCAATAGCGATCGCCTCTGATAGTTCAACTATCGCTACAACCAGCCACGAAAATATGGTGAAATTTTGGAGTCGTCAAGGCAAATTGCTCAAAACTATCACTGAAACCAAGGGCGAAGTCTCCGAAGTTTCATTCAGTGGCGATGACAAGTTAATCGCGCTTTTCACTTCCGATGATTCGGTAAAAATCAAGAAGCAAGATGGCACTTTAATTGCTAGTTACAAAAATGTTTACAGCAAATTGACATCAGGGGTGTTGAGTCCTGACGGGCAAACAATTGCAATGGCAGGTGTTGACAAAAATATTCAGATATGGAGGCGCGATCGCCTCTGGCGGGGCGTAGCCCATCGCACCGCGACTTTGCAGGTACTCAAAGGACATCAGGCGGAAGTTTGGCACGTCGTATTTAGTCCAGACAGTCGGCTCGTTGGTTCAGCTAGCAGTGACACTACTGCTAAGTTGTGGACGCTTGACGGCAATTTGTTTAGAACCCTTGTAGGACACTCGGCGGCAGTATGGAGAGTTGTTTTTAGCCAAGATAGTAAAATGCTAGCTAGTGGAAGTGGCGACAACACCGTTAAGTTGTGGACGTTAGACGGCAAGTTATTGAATACATTCAAAGGTCATAAAGCTGGGATTTGGGGAATTGCATTTACTCCTGATGGAAAAATTGTTGCTTCTGGCAGTGTTGATGCCAGCATCAAACTTTGGAAGCTAGATGGTACGGAAGTAACAACCCTCACCGGACATACCGCAGGGATTAGGGTGGTTGCGATCAGCCCTGATGGAACTTTGCTTGTTTCAGGGGGTGATGACAACACGCTCATTCTGTGGAATTTGCCGCGAATTCTTAATCTAGATGTACTGAATTATGGTTGCACTCTGGTGCAGGATTATTTGAAAACTAACACCGCAGTGGAAGAGGGCGATCGCTCCCTTTGTAATATGCCAAATAAATAATTTCTCTCGTTGGGGTGGGTTTTTATTGATGCGATCGCGTTTCGTCTACCAAATTCTCTTGTTTTAGATGGAAAATTTGTACTATCACTAGTTCTGCAATTTGTCAAATAGCCATGCCAAAGCACCTTCAACATCACTAACTTGCTCTCCTGCCGGTATGGCTGGACGATTTACCATCACAACCTTCATGCCCAGTTCTCGTGCTGCAATAATTTTGGGCTTTGTGGCATCGCCACCGCTATTTTTACTCACTATGGTATCAATCTTGTGATCAATCAGGATTTGCCTTTCATTATTGAGGGTAAAAGGCCCGCGATCGCACAATACCATCCCCGGTGGCACTAAGGCATCATCAACAGGAGGATCAATCATCCGCATCAAAAACCAAATTTCCTTTAGATGAGCAAAGGCGGCGAGTTCTTGTCTGCCAACCGTCAAAAATACCCGATGTGCTTGGTTTTGCAGTGATGCGGCGGCGGCTTCAATGCTATCAACTTCCATCCAGCGATCGCCAATTCCTTTTTCCCAAGGCGGGCGTATTAACATCAGACGGGGTACTCTGACTTCATTTGCAGCATCTGCCGCATTGAAAGAAATTTGACTAGCAAAAGGATGGGTTGCATCAATTAATAAGTCAATTTGCATTACTCGCAGATAGCTAGCCAATCCAGCCACACCACCAAAGCCTCCAACCCGTAAATCGCCCAAGGGAACTGATGGTTCACGGGTGCGGCCTGCTAAAGACGTGATTACATCTAACCCTTGAATAGTAGCGACTCTAGCGGCTAGTTCTGCGGCATCTCCTGTACCACCCAGAATCAAAACGCGCATTAGTGAGATAAAGGTGGAATTTTGGCTAAAATGCCCTTCTTCAGGGCTTCTGGACGCTCCGACCAAGGCAGCAAACCATCTGCTTTGACATAGTATTGACTAGCGCATTTTAGTATCGCAGATGCACTATCATCAACGGCTAAATCACCAAACAAATATGTTAATTTACCTTTGGCAGCAAAAGCAACCACACAGGAACGATTACAAGCACTCATGCATTCAACTTCTTGAATTGGGAATTCATCTCGTAACTCCCAATCTTGTGCAAGTTGCTGAAGTTGGTGTAGAAGTTTTTCACCACCACTTTCACCCAAGCGTTTTCCCTCTTGCCAAACGCTAGCACAAGTTTTGCAAACAAATAAAGTATGGTCAGCAACACCCAAGGGATTCGCTGGGGAAATATTCACAGTAGTAGTCATCTGTACCTCGCAGATATGTGGAACTAGTAAATCTATTTCGGCGGGCATCCTGACTCACTCAATTTGAGATATTTAGATTACATCTCAAATTGGTTTACAGTTGCGGGACAGCGCCGGATTTGCACCGAACTTTCCCCGTTACCTCTGGTAGCTGCTCCCCACCAGAACCGAATAACCTTATCGATCATACACTAGGGTTATCTAAGAAAAGGATATAGGACTCATATTTGATTCTTGAAAAAATTCAGTATAGCTCAAAGACCCTTCTTTCCTCTTTCCTATTGCCTCTTGCCTTTCTAGGCAAGTAAGCCACCTTGTGCGAACAAAAATCAAATCGGATTCCTATATTACCTATGCAACAAAATTACAAAAAGCAGCTTCTAAATTTTTCAATCAGTAAAAACTTTATCGAAACAGAATTCAGGAGTCAGGAGCCAGAATACCCTTTCAGGGAAGCAAGCTACAGAATGAATTTTGTGCGACTGGTGGATAGCGCTGGCGGCAAGCGAGTCATCAAGCGTCTTCATTCTGACTTCTGAATTCTTCAATTTATAGGTTTGTATCGCAATGGATTTTTTGACAATTCTAGGATTAGCAGCTGCCACAATAACCACAATCTCTTTTTTGCCACAGATGTTTAAAACATGGCAAACAAAATCAGCAAAAGATGTTTCTTTCTTAACGCTGATTACATTCATAATTGGTATTTTTTTGTGGTTAATTTATGGGATATATCTACAATCTTTACCAATTATTCTTGCTAATAGCGTGACATTGCTTTTTAACTTGATAATTCTATGGCTTAAAATTAAATATAGATAACCCTGCTCATAACTAAAACCTCTGACAGGATAAAAAGGATATATTCTGTGAATAGCAGGAAGAAAAACAATTAATGCTGCCTGTATATAATCTGACTCTAACTGTATTAATTACGAATTACGAATTACGAATTACGAATTATCATGACCTCATCTGTATTTGACTCTGAACGCCTCCTTTTCACCCCCACCACCCCAGACACCAACGCTATTCCCATAATATTCGCCTTTCCCAATGAATATAGCGTAGGTATCACTAGCCTTGGCTATCAGGTAGTTTGGGCAACCTTGGCAATGCGTGATGATGTGCAGGTGAGTCGCCTGTTTACAGATACTCACGAACAACTCCCCAGAACGCCAGAAATTGTGGGATTTTCGATTTCCTGGGAATTGGATTATGTGAATATTTTAAATTTGCTGGAATCTTTAGAAATTCCTATTCAAGCAACTTCTCGTGATGATTCTCATCCGATAATTTTTGGTGGTGGCCCCGTTCTCACAGCTAACCCAGAACCTTTTGCAGACTTTTTTGATGTAATTTTACTGGGAGATGGCGAAAATTTACTGGGAAATTTCATTGAGGCGTACAAAGAAGTAAGAAATGCTTCTAGACAAACTCAACTCAAAAGACTTGCACAAATCCCAGGAATTTATATTCCCAGTTTGTATGAAGTCGAATACCACACAAAAGATGGTGCAATAAAGTCAATTAAACCAATTTCTCCAGAAATTCCCGCAGTGGTGCAAAAGCAGACTTATCGGGGAAATACTCTATCGGCTTCGACTGTAGTCACCGAAAAAGCCGCATGGGAAAATATTTACATGGTGGAAGTGGTGAGAAGTTGTCCAGAAATGTGCCGCTTTTGTTTGGCAAGTTATCTCACACTGCCTTTTAGAACAGCTAGTCTGGAAGATTCTTTAATTCCTGCGATCGCAAAAGGTTTAGAAGTCACAAATCGGCTAGGATTATTGGGGGCTTCTGTAACTCAGCATCCAGAGTTTGAAGCTTTGCTAGATTATATAAGTCAGCCAAAGTATGATGATGTCCGTCTCAGTATTGCCTCAGTGCGAACCAATACTGTAACAGTCCAGTTAGCAGAAACTTTGGCAAAACGAGACACGCGATCGCTTACCATTGCAGTAGAAAGTGGTTCTGAGAAAATCCGGCAAATCGTCAACAAAAAGCTGCATAACGACGAAATTATCCAAGCTGCGATAAATGCCAAAACTGGCGGATTAAAAAGCTTGAAACTCTACGGAATGGCAGGAATTCCTGGTGAAGAAGCAGAGGATTTAGAGCAAACGGTGACGATGATGCGTAATATCAAGAAAGCTGCACCAGGATTACGCCTAACATTTGGATGCAGCACCTTTGTACCCAAAGCGCACACACCATTTCAATGGTTTGGGGTAAATCGTCAAGCAGAAAAGCGGTTGCAGTTTTTGCAAAAACAGCTAAAACCGCAGGGAATAGAGTTTCGCCCAGAAAGCTATAATTGGTCGATTATACAAGCTTTGTTATCGAGAGGCGATCGCAGACTATCCCAACTTCTTCAGTTAACTCGTGACTTTGGCGACTCCTTGGGTAGCTACAAACGTGCTTTCAAACAACTAAAAGGACAAATCCCCGATTTGGATTACTACGTCCATGCTGATTGGTCTACAGAACAAGTATTACCTTGGAACCACTTGCAAGGGCCTCTGCCACAGTCTACACTACTAAAGCATTTGGCTGATGCTCAGAGTTATATCAACCCATCTCCAAAGGAATTACAGCCAGTATTGGGGATTAGGGACTAGGGACTGGGGACTGGGGAATAGAAACTAGGAATTAAAAGTTAATACCCAGTACCCAGTACCCAATACCCATTACCCAGTACCCAGTACCCAGTACCCATGAATTGATGCAAAACACAGCTGAGTATTACTGCGCCTATTGCGGCGAACCGAACTTAACTTTTATTGATTTGAGTGCTGGAGGGCAGCAATCTTATGTAGAAGATTGTCAAGTTTGCTGTAACCCAAATATTTTGTATGTCCGGATTGACGAAGATACCCTAGATATCGAGATTGATACAGAATCAGAAAGTTGAATTTTAGGTTTTTCTTTCCATGCTGCACTTTAAACATTCCTCAGTAATTAATGCCTCACCAGAAGTAGTTTGGAAATTTCACGAAAGGCCAGATATTTTGCAAATACTGAATCCACCTTGGCAGCCAGTCCAAGTGGTTCGTCGTGAGGGGGGGCTGAACGTGGGCGCTATCACCGAATTTCGCCTGTTTCTCGGCCCATTACCATTAACTTGGCTAGCGCGTCATACTGAATGCGATAAATATCGCCTGTTTACCGACGAACAAATATCTGGCCCCTTTGAGTCTTGGGTGCATCGACATGAATTTGAACCGGAAGCTGGCAAAACTAGGCTGACTGATGCTATTTCCTTCTCTATGCCTGGTGGAGAAACAGTTGAATTTGTTAGTGGTTGGTTAGTACAAGTGCAACTAGAAGCAATGTTTCGCTATCGCCATTATGTAACCAAACGAGAATGTGAGTCACGATAGGAAAATATTTTGTTTGGTAGCAAAAATCAATTATCTTGATTCTTCAACCCTTGCCGCGAAACCCACTTTATCAACCCAGGAAACAAGCGATACAAAGCTTGTGAGAAATTCGCCGAACCAACCATCACTTCTGACTTCTTATTCTTGACTGCATCCCAGATAGCATTTGCTACATCTTCAGGCTTCTCCACCACCGGATTTTCAGCACATTCTCAAGCTGTCCACGACGAGTATGAGTATCTTGCTCATCCTTGCCTCGAAAAACTGCCCGTTCCATTAAAGTACTCTTAATTAAATTCGGATAAATCCCACAAACATGAATACCTTTTGGCTGTAGTTCTATTTGTAGCGATTCCGTCAACCCTGTCACGCCGAACTTACTAGTACAATAGGGAACCAAATAAGCACTTGGCACCTTACCACCGATGGAACTTAAATTAACTATAGTTCCACTTCGACGCTGGAGAAAATGAGGCAGAAGAGCATTAATAGTGTGGATATATCCCCATAAATTAGTGTCTATAATTTGATGCCAATCACTAAGAGAAAACTGCTCTACTGGCCCCGATGCAAAGATGCCGGCATTGTTTATCAGCACGTCGATATAGCCATAATTTTCTAATGCCTTTTGCACTAACGCGTTTACCTGAGATGAGTCAGTGACATCGCAAGTAAGCGTTAATGGTGCTGGATAGCCAATGCTTTGCACTTCCTGCGCTAAAGCCTCCAAGCGGTCAGCATGACGAGCTGCAAGTACCAAGTTATATCCTTGCCGCGCAAATAAAAGAGCCGTTGCTTTGCCAATGCCTTCAGAAGCACCTGTAATTAGTACCCTAGGAGCCATACTTTAAGTTTAAAAAACCTATTTACTATTTATTAGTCTGGATAATAACACTTCAAAAACCTTCTAACTTTCGTTGGATTTTTGATTGTATCCAAAATAGATTTTTAGTGAGATTACAAGTTTTTAATAGCAGTTGTTTGGTAAAAATACCTCTGAGCGATAGGCTAATAAAAGCTATTATTGATCTTTTGTTAGATAAATATTTTCTCAACTCCTTAAAATCTCATTCTTTAGAGTTGCATTTACTTTGAAACTAGAGACAGATAGCGTCAAAGAGATAAGTTAAGTAATATGAAGAATGTAATTAGCTCCTTAAGGTAACTTAATAATTGCACTTTATCTTAGTGATAAAACTAAAACCTCGTATCAATAGCAAAAACTGCAATGCTGCTGAACGTGTGCTGACCCCTCACCCTGAAATTTGGAACGACCACCTAAGTATTATTCGTTTTCTAGCTTACCTACTTCGGGAACACCTACAGCCGAGTGCAGTATGCATCAGTACTCATTTCCCCTACCCCTCATTAATCTGACTGTTTTTGTTACAGACTGATTATAAAGGAGCAAAGAAAAGACCCTGGTTATTGCAGATACCAGGTTGAACACTGTCCTCGCTCATATCACCCAAGCTTTTAAGGGAAAACAGTTTTTAGAATAGCAGTTGCTTGTGCAATAATAGTTAAAGTATCTTAATGTTTGTACATATTATTAGAGTATTCGCACTGTCCAATTTAAAACACTGACCACTAATAGAGTTTTCTTGATGGTAGTTAGTGCTTTTTCTATTGACTATAATTTTAGGAATTTTCATCGGAATATTAGGCGGAGTAAAAGCGTGATTCAATTAGAGCAACCACCAAGTCATCAAACAAAATTGACCACATTAGGGAAAAATAAATTTCAGTTCAAGGCACTTTTCATTGCTACGATTATTGTTACTACATGGGTCATTAGCCTGAGTTTATTACTTTCCCTTGACATCTCCAAATTAACATTTTGGATGCTCTTGCCTAGTATACTTTGGCAAACATTCTTATATACAGGATTATTTATTACATCTCATGATGCTATGCATGGGGTAGTCTTTCCCCAAAACACCAAAATTAATCATTTTATTGGGACATTAACCTTATCTTTATATGGTCTTTTACCCTATAAAAAGTTATTAAAAAAACATTGGATACATCACCATAATCCTGCAAGCCAAATAGACCCCGATTTTCATAATGGGAAACACAAAAATTTCTTTGCGTGGTATTTTCATTTTATGAAGGGTTACTGGAGTTGGGGACAAATCATTGCCTTGACTATTCTCTATCACTTTAATAATCACGTCCTCCATATACCCACTGCTAATTTAACTTCCTTTTGGGTGATTCCTTCGCTTTTAAGTTCATTCCAATTATTTTATTTTGGTACTTTCCTACCCCATAGTGAACCCATAGGAGGTTATATTGAGCCTCATCATTCACAAACAATTAACCGTCCAATTTGGTGGTCATTTATCACGTGCTATCATTTTGGCTACCACGAGGAACATCACGAGTATCCCCATGTCCCTTGGTGGCAGTTACCAGAAATTTACAAAACAAAATAGTTCTTGTTTATCTAAATATTTTGGCAACAAGAATGACACGGTAATCTCTAGCATTACCAAAGCATTACCAAATCATTTTTTTAAATTTCTATTGATTCTTATCTCTGTGTTATCTGTACCTCTGCGGTTCATTAAAAAAGTAATTCTCACAACTCAGATAGAATTGCTACATATAGCTTAAACAAGGCATTCTTTGAGATTATCCTAATTATGCCAACTAATAATTCTCGTCTTGTCACCTATAGCCCTGCTTATACAATCGTTCCCACTTACGAGTGCTTTAATCGGTGTAGTTACTGCAACTTTCGTAGTGAACCTGGTAAAATTCCCTGGATGAGTCTTTCAGATGCAAAAAATAGTTTAAAATCACTTCAAAACGAAAAAGTCTGCGAAATCCTCATACTCAGTGGTGAAGTGCATCCCCACTCGTCAAGGCGTGAGGCGTGGTTCAAGCGAATTTATGATTTGTGCGAGTTAGCACTTTCAATGGAGTTTTTACCACATACCAATGTAGGTCCATTGAGTTTTGATGAAATGCAAAAACTCAAGCGTGTTAATGTTTCGATGGGGTTGATGTTAGAACAGTTAACGCCAACATTATTAAATGGTGTACATCGACACGCACCGAGTAAATTGCCAGAAGTTCGTTTACAACAATTACAATGGGCGGGAGAGTTGCAAATTCCCTTTACAACTGGCTTACTGTTAGGAATTGGAGAAACCTCTGATGATTGGTGGGAAACTTTAGAAGCTATATCTAACTTGCACCAACGTTACCATCACATTCAAGAAGTCATCCTGCAACCTCATAGCCCAGGAAATCAGCAAACTTTTGATGCACCTCCTTTTAATCCCCATCAATTACCAGAAGTAATTGCTAAAGCACGTAAGATTTTATCGCCAGATATTACTATTCAAATTCCGCCGAATTTAGTTAAGGATAACTTCTGGTTACTCGCTTGTATCGAAGCTGGTGCGCGAGATTTAGGCGGAATTGGGCCAAAAGATGAAGTGAATCCTGATTATCCCCATATTCAGGAACAGGCTTTGAGAAATATTTTACAACCTGCTGGGTGGGAATTAGTGCCGCGATCGCCAGTTTATCCGCAATTTGATAGCTGGCTATCGGCAGAATTACAAACAGCAGTGAAGCGATCGCGGAATGCTATGTTATTGGTTTAACATTGCTAGACCCATACCACCAAAATAGGTTCAAATCAAGACTATAGGCGATAAATTCCCAATGCATCCCTCAGAAGATATAGATAACAGCCTAAACCCTGTTGTAAAATAGACATAAGAAGGATTTGGGGGGCCATTTACTGGTCATAAACGCCTATAGAAACTATCTACGGAAATCTTCAAGGTTTAAAGTCCAGCCAGCTGAAACAACTACAGCGGCTGTATCACCAGCGTATACCAGGTGATCGCATCACCACGCCTGAGTTTTCCCAGCGTCTGGCAGCAATTAGCACAGAAGTCAATCAGCCTGTTTGCGCCTACATCAACCGTCGCGGACAAGTGATTCGCGTCGGGGTAGGCACACCGCGTCAAACGCAAATACCACCGATGGAATTGCCCCGTTACGGTGCAGAACGACTCAGTGGTATTCGTTGTATTGCCACCCATCTGAAGCCAGAACCGCCCAACGAAGCGGCACTCACGGCTATGGCCCTGCAACGCTTAGATGCCCTAGTTGTCCTAAACATTACCGGAACCGGATTTACACGGCGGGGAGGCGGTGCAACTGGATATGTCAAAGAAGCTTATCTAGCTCATCTAATACCCCAAGAGTCTCGCACCCTGATTACTAGTCCTGCTGCTTTCAAAGTAGAAGAGAGCAAAATTCAAACCCCAAGTTGGAATATATCGCCACCTATGGGTTTGGATGATTTGGCAGACCAGGATTTAGTAGACTTGGTAGAAAATCTGGAAGCAGAATTCCAGCGAGAATTTATTGCCCAGGAAGTAGATGCTGACCACGATCGCGTGCTAATTGTGGGGCTGATGACCAGTGAGACAACTCCCCTACAATTCCAAGACACCCTAGCAGAATTGGCACGTTTAGTTGATACTGCCGGGGGAGATGTATTACAGACAATACAACAAAAGCGATCGCGCGTTCATCCCCAAACAGTAGTTGGCGAAGGTAAAGTGCAAGAAATTGCCCTAACTGCCCAAACACTAGGAGTTAATCTTGTCGTCTTTGACCGCGACCTCTCCCCCTCCCAAGTTCGCAACTTAGAATTGCAAATTGGCATTCGGGTGGTTGACCGCACCGAAGTAATTTTGGATATCTTTGCTCAACGCGCTCAATCCCGTGCCGGTAAATTGCAAGTAGAACTAGCACAGTTAGAATACATGCAACCGCGACTGGCTGGTAGAGGTCGCACCATGTCCAGATTAGGCGGTGGTATTGGGACTCGTGGCCCTGGTGAAACCAAACTAGAAACTGAACGCCGTGCCATTGGGCAGCGTATTTCCCGACTGCAAAAAGAAGTAACTCAGTTGCAAGCCCATCGTTCGCGGTTACGGCAACGAAGGCAGCATCGAGAAATTCCCTCAGTAGCTTTGGTTGGATATACCAATGCTGGTAAGTCTACCCTGTTGAACGCTCTCACAAATGCAGAAGTTTATACAGCCGACCAACTATTTGCCACTCTCGATCCTACCACCCGCCGCCTGGTGATTCCTTATGGCGAAACCAATGAACATCAGGAAATTCTAATTACAGATACGGTAGGGTTTATACACGAACTGCCTGCATCATTAATGGATGCCTTCCGCGCCACCTTGGAGGAAGTAACAGAAGCTGATGCCCTACTGCACTTGGTGGATTTGTCTCACCCAGCTTGGTTGCGTCATATTCGCTCAGTCAGAGAAATCTTAGCGCAAATGCCCATAACTCCTGGCCCGGCGCTAGTTATTTTTAACAAGATCGATCAAGCCAATAGTGAGACACTAGCTTTAGCTAGAGAAGAATTTCCCCTAGCGGTATTTATTTCAGCGAGTCAGCGCTTGGGATTAGAAACCCTACGTCACCGCCTTGCTCAACTAATTGAATATGCCGTTGATAGTAGGTAAATGTTGAGTAACTAATTCAATGTTCGCACTTTATAATTAGTGTCGTGAATATTTAACTTTGGGGAAGGCAATAAATTGCCTTCCCTTATTTATTGCATTTTTATAAGGAAGAGTAGAAAAGTTGAATTATGCTTTTAAACTTTAATTCTCTAGATATTTTTAAAGCATCATTTTAGCATTGCCACACTATAGGAATCATATTTGATTTTTGAAAAAGACTACGAGATAATACTGAGGTAAATATCGGTCTAAGAGTGAACCATG
>NZ_JAAGOG010000083.1:0-31627 GCF_010747425.1 Nostoc sp. UIC 10630 | reverse complement strand
CTGTTGTCCATTGGGGCTGTAGGCGACGCTATTAACCGCATTGCTATGACCAGTAAGGAATTTGAGGAGTTTACCACTGCTAACATCCCAGATTTTGATGGTCTTATCCCGACTAGCGGAAGCTAACTGTTGTCCATTGAGGCTGTAGGCGACGCTCCAGACTTCATCGCTATGACCAGTAAGGGATTTGAGGAGTTGACCACTACTGACATCCCAGATTTTGATGGTGTTGTCATCACTAGCAGAAGCTAACTGTTTTCCATTGGGACTGTAGGCGATGCTATTGACCGCGCTGCTATGACCTTCTAAAGTATTCACCTCGATCGCACGATTTTCTTTTGGCTCGTTTGGCTTTAAGTAAACCGCTTGCTGTAAAGTTGCCACAGTTTGCATTCGGGTATCGCTTCTATGCTGTGCCCAAATTGTATGCTTGAGTTTGCTACCTGCCCTTAATGCTGCTATTAAAGCATCTGGATGTTGTCTAGAAACAGCAAAGGCCTCAGAAGAATTATTGATGGCGTTAATTAGATGAACATTTGCCTCTACTGTCCACTGGAATGTTACCGCTGCTAACCCAGCAAATCCTAAACCTGCGGCAATTGAACTAAAAAGGGCGCGTTTGAAAACACGATTAAGTTTTACTTCACTTTGTTTTCTTTGTTCTCGTTCTTTTTCCAGTTCCACCATTACCTGTTTTAACTTCGGTTCCTGTTGCTGGCGGATAAAAGTGGCGATGTAGTCATGCACCAGTTGATAACGGTCATTTGGGTTTTCTGGTAGCAAAACTACTAAGCCGGATTGGACAAAAATCTCTAAGACTAAATCTAATTTACTGATTTCAGAAGCTTGTTTCGCCCTAGTTTCTGATCCCCCCGCCTGCGGCGATCGCCTCAAAAAGGGGGTAGCAAGAATAAAGCCCCCCTTTTTAAGGGGGGTTGGGGGGATCTCCGAGAAATACGGCATCAAATCACGTTCCAACTCAGCATGAGTCTTGAGTGGGCGAGTTCCTTTTTCATCAGTCAGTAGATACAGTAAAATGTCTGCTGCTTGCTGATTTTCTTCACCGCAATCATGAACAACTTCATTTAAATAACGCTTAACCAATTCCCCCTTAGTACCACGTTGCTGATATTCTGCCAGAGTTGTAATATTCTCCGTTTGCAGTTGCGCCCCCACAACCTGCAACTCAATGGGACGCACTTCACCCAATTCTCCGGCTAAATCTTGCACCAGTTGTTCTACTAAAGCAGGTTCTAAGCGAAAACTAGTATTCTCAGTTAAACGCTGAATAATTGACTTCGTATCAGCAGGTGAGAAATTCCCCAACTTGTAAAGCACATTATTACTGAGAATGTCATTGCCAATAATCTTGAGACTGGACAAATCATTGCACTCCAGCAAGTAATGAATGTAATCTACCCGCAGTGATAAGATAACTTTCACTGATAGAACATTCAAACACTCTCCCAGAAACTCAAAGAATTGCTTTCTTTGTGCAGGTTCGGTGTAAACAAAGAAAAATTCCTCAAACTGATCGAAAATTAGCACCGTGCGGAGGTTGTGCTGTTCGTTTTCTTTAAGTCTGGATATTAAATATTGCGGTATTCCGAGTTCAGAGGTCGAACGTCCGAGTTCAGAGGTCGAACGTCCGAGTTCAGAGGTCGAACGTCCGAGTTCAGAGGTTGAAGTGCCGAGTTCAGAGGCTGAACGTTGAGGTTCTGACTCTCCCCAATCAGTAGAGACGCGATTTATCGCGTCTCTACAAACTCTCGATTCCTCACTTTCTCCTAAAAGCCTGCCCAACTCTTCCACCCAGTTGGTGTAAACGCGCATTACCACCGGCAAATAATCTTGAGTACCGATCGCTTTATTCTTTAAAGCTGGTAACAGTCCTGCATTCACCAGGGAACTTTTGCCTACACCCGATTGCCCATGAATTACTATCAGCTTATAATCAGGGCGACCCATGCGTTCAATCAAACGTTCTATATCCAACAGGCGACCAGATGCAGCAATTTCTGGAGCAATATTTCCTTGAGGAGAATTTGAGCGCAATGTCTCGACAAATGCCTGTTTTGTAGCTTCTAACCTACCCGCACCAATAAAAGCCCGCAAGCCAAATTGCTGTTCAATGGAACGCCGTTGCTGTTTAATTTTGTATGCTTTGAGATATTTTTTTTGTTCAAAATAAAGCTGCTGTAAAAACCTGAGAATATCTAAGAAAAGCCTGACATCTTCTAGGGAATTACCCACATCCTTAGCATTTTCTAAGCTGAGGGTTGCCTCTTGAATTTGACCTAAATGGTATTGAGAACGACCTAAAATAAATTGATATAAGCTGAAGTCTTTTGATTTTAAAACCTTTTCAGTAATATTAGATAAAAGCCCTGATATATTAGCTGATTCCAGATTTGTAATCGTAGCAAAAACTTCCAAGGCTTGCTTAACTAACTGATTTGCTTTAACCCAATTATTCTGAGCCAAAGCTACCTCAGCTAAAAAACCGTAATCTTTGGCTAATTCTCTTAGCTTGTTGTTAGCTCGATGGATTACTAAACCTTGCTCAGAAAGACTCTGCAACGTTTCCCACTTTTGCAAGTCTCGCAAGATATCACCAAACTTAATTACTGCATTAGCAATTAAATCTGGACTTTTCAATCGGTTAATAAAATTTATATACTCTTGGATATAATGCCAAGTTGCTTGCCAATCGGGATGATTGATATCTTGATGTTTAAAAGCTTTGAGATAATAGCAAAAGCCAATCTCACCCAGAACTTTTGCCCATTGCTCTAAATTATGATTTTGTTGCCAAAGTTCTAAAGCTTTGTGATAATGCTCTAATGCCGAATCTTTTTGATTATTTATCTGTTTGATGAAACCTAACAAGGATTCTAGATTAGCTTGAATTTCTAAATTATAAACATCTGGCTTGTTGAGTAAATCTCTTTGTGCCGTTTCTAACTCATTTTCCAGTTTAATATATACATCTACACTGAAATTAAAGCTATTACTAAACCATTGATTAGCCGTTTTGGTAATAAAATCTACTAATTCTTGTGTTGATATGGCAAAATCTCTCGTAGTTGCCCAACTTTCCAAATCTGGTGCAAGCTGTATTAATTGCTTGTAGATTTCATCGTCAATCCACAACACTAAGGGAAAAGCAAAATTCTTGCGAAACTCTTCCCGCACCTGATTCGCAGAAGTTAACATCACAGACAAATTCTGCACTGATTCCAAACCCACAACCATCACACAGGCTGGTATTTCTGCGCCGAATTCTTCCTGAATCGCAGTATAAAGAGTTCTGTTTGATTGCTGCACTGCCAAGATACGAATTTCAACTTGACAAATTTCCTGCAATCTAGAGATTAAGCGATCGCGCAAGCTGGCATAATTACACCGTGCCAAAATCAGCTTAAACTGTCCCACAGAGGATTCGATCGCCCAAGCTAATTGTTTCAAAGAGCGATCGCTGTTTATATGAGCATCTTGTGATGATTGCGAGTCTGTCATAAGTTAAAAGGGCGGTTAGAAACCGCGTCTACACAAGGCTTTACCCACCTTCGTGGGTTTCAAACATTCAATTTTTCCTTAGTCCACGGAGGTGAACTACCCTGCGGGAAGCCGCAAAGCGTCTATGTTTGTATAGTCGCGAATTCCATTCGCCCTGCTCCCTGCCTCCTCATTGCAACTCCCTCGCCTCAGCCAAAACCGGATTAACATCAAACCAAGACTCGCCACCATCCCGATATTCAAACACAAATCGACTGCGAATCAGTTTTTGATACCCGTGGTCATCACTCACCTTTTTCTTTTCCTTGACATGGCGTAACAATTGCCACTCATCCTCAGAAATTGGCAACATGATTTCATTCCGCCGAGAACGAATCACTTGCTCTAAGGTTTCACGAGTTAAGGGAAGACTCATCTCTTCCATAATCCAGGTATTTAGCAGCCTCAGCACATCCCGCACATGACCACCGCTCATTTGACATAAACGCTCTAGGCTAGCAGCACTATCAAAAATCTCGGTAACTTTATTTAAACGCTCCTCTGGTGTCATGTCAGGAAAAGCTCTAGCAAGTACCATTTGCTGCATGAGTGACATTCCCTGTGTATGAACACTGCCATCAGACCATTGTACAGGTACCATTGGTAACACTTTGGGGTCTTCTGGGAAACGCTGAGTCAGCATTCCGTAATCATTGGAAAACTTCAAAGATAAGGGCATGGTGTAGATTAGATGACAATTCAGCTTCGTCAAAAACTCACCCTGATCGACAAATAAATATTCTTGCTGCGGACGACCCCAAGGTTTGGCGCGATTATCTATGCGGTCAAGATTATCGACAATTACCACTAGACCATTTTTACCTTGCTGTTTGAGTTTAGCGATCGCAGGTTCTAATAATTCTTGATTAATCGCTTCCAACAGCTTAGTTTTCTGCGGTGCTAAATACTGATTGAGTTTTTCGCGCAGGGTTGGGTCGTTTTTCATCTTGGCGGTGATTTCACCAATACCCATAGATAGAGAAAACTTATCTTTATCTGCGGATAAACCAACATCACCAAGCACGGGAAGCTTAACTTTTCCCGCCGTCACCTCGGAGTTTAAGACTTTCCAAGCACCTTGCAGCAACTCATTAAACTTGTTAGGTGCCTCCAGAGTAATTTTATCCAGACTTTGACTCACCCGCCGAGCGATCGCCAGCAGCACATCAGCAATATCGACATCGGTCATTTCCAAATCGTCACTAGACTCAAAATAGACTACATGGAAACCTAATTTTTCCAGTTCTGCCTGTAACCGTAATAGTTCTGTCGATTTACCACAACCAATATGCCCAGTAAATAAAGTGCAGGTGGGTTCATTGGGCTTAAAAAAAGTAATTTTCTGCTTCAGCTTGCCAAGAATATCACCACCTCGGACTGAGGAAAAATCTATGTAATACTTGCCATCAGAGCTATTGTTGACAAATAGAGTTCTGCTGGGATCGCTAGCCTGATAAAATTCCCGTAAATCTATGGGCATAACTTGGTAGTGCAATTATCTGGTATTGTCTTAACACATCCTTGTTGAAAAGGATCAAGTTATTTACATCTTTGCATCTCAAGAATGCCATAAAACATACATTTAGCGGCGTGCGATCGCTAATCTTGGTTCATAATTTAGATCAAATTGTGGGTAAAAGTATAGAATCTCCCATGTTTCAATCAAGAGAGATGTCAATCTTTTAATTGATATTAAACGTTTGATTCCTCTTGTACGTAATTATTATTTTGATAATCATCTTGCTTAGTAGAAGATGTGAGTTCTTCCAAAATTTGAATTGCACCACTAATCCGCAGTAAGGTATCGCGCAGATTTGCTTGTTTAGCCTCTAAATCTGCCATGACTTTTTGTCCTGATAGCAATTCGGCTTTGAGTTCAGTGAGGCGTTTTTCTAATTGTTCTTTCATTATTTAATTAAGTTCCTTTGACTTTGCTATTCACAGAAATAAATGTGCCTGTACCGGAATATTGGGGGGTTGCGTCGGGAATCGGACTAGGTACAGAAGGTTGTTGAGCGGGAACCAGGACTTGAAATTTGGCTTTAAATGAAGCACCTTTGAGCAGTACTGGTTTACCACCAGATTTTGTCTTTTTGGCTTTTTGGTTTCCAGCAAGGGATTCAATGGATAGTATCCCAACTCCAGGGATACTATATTGGGAAGTCATATAAGGACAACCAGGGACGATGACTTTTTTTTCGTCACCATCTACACAGACTACTTTCTGGTTAACTTTATCCTTGCCTGTGCCAATTAGATCGCCTGGACGGACGGTGACAATGGCTTGTCCAAAAGTCGGGTTAAACATGGCTTTATCGCCAGTGATAAGAATGAAGTCAGCCATTAGTGGGTAATAGTAATCAAACGTTTTTAGAGATAAATAAGGAAAGTTCTATGATTATCACGCTGCTCTAAAAGTAATGCCATCTAAAGAAACCCACCCATTGTTTCCCAAAACTACTTGGACTTGTCCATCAGTTAGAATATCAAGCCGACCTATTGTATTATTAAAGGTTTGAATTGCTTGAAGTTCCCGATTAGACGGTCTATAACCAACAGGAAGCGTAAAAATAGTCGTATTATTAGTTCCACTCCTTACTAAACCTCTGAGGTGAACTATCCCCAAGCTATCTTTGAAATATCCAGCGGGGTTATAAGTGTTGTCATAATTAACCCAATTGTTTTGGAATGTTGGCGTTTGCCATGGTTCTTGTTGCGTTATGTTTTGTAAACTTAGTAGTTGATAATAGGTAGTTTTTAAATGGGCATTAGAACCTTGATTAGGTTGTAATACTTCTATACATCTTGATTGCCCTTGAATAAATAACAGTGTATAAGGATAACGACCTGGTATTGATTGAAATACTCGCCCAGCATTAATGCTTCTTAATAACGTTTCTGCTGAACCACCTGTGGGAGCAATGTTTAAAGCGTCATAGCTGGCAACAGCAATTACATCACCAATAGCAGCAGTTGTATTAACCCAAGTAGCCCAACTATTCCATATAGTAGGATTACCAAAAACGTCATGAGTTGCCTTGTTCTTAAAAGTTCCATTGGGATTGAGAATAACTGTATTTAGCCCTCGGCTACTAGTCATACCCAAGTCAATATTGGCAATTTTTAAAAATGTGATATTTCCTTCAGATGATTCAAATGCTGATCCTCTTAAATAAATTTCGTAATTTTCATAAGCCACAGGGTTTCCACCTGCATATATTGTCCCAGCAATTTTTAAACTTCCTGTAATAACTCCATTGACTGTTAAACTCCCTTGGATTAACTGATTGCCTTGCACATTTAATTTGTATTCGCCTGGATTATTTGTGCCAATACCAAAATTGCCATTTGCTTTAATTCTGACAACTTCATTTCCTTCTTTAGTACCTCCAGATTGCACAGTAATAAATCGTAAGTCATCCTCTGGGTCGTCTCCCCAAGCAATTATGGCATCTTTTCTATTAGTTCCTTCATCCTTTAAACCAATAAATAGATTATCGCTATCCCAAGAAATCTTCATTCCTTTCGTCATCCAATCCCGACTTCCACCTACATTCCCGGTCATAGGTGTATCACCAATTGCTAAAATATTTGTGACAGCACCATTACTACATTGAACAGTACCACTAACCGTTAAATTTCCACCAAAAGAAGAATTTCCTGTTCCTTTGACTGTTAACCCACCATCTACAGCAGTGCTTAACAACATTCTTTCAATATTTTGATTATCTCGCCAAGAATGATTACCGTTAGCTGTATAGAATAAAGTAGAACCATTAACACCAAGTCCGTATCCACTCCAAAGTTGTAATTTCAGTTGGTTTGTAGTTCCAGTATCTGAAAAAGCAATTTGTTGACTGCCATCAAGACTAATTTTACCTTCCTGAATAGTTAAACTACCTTTAAGCAACTGATTACCTTGCACATTTAATTTGTAGTTTCCTGGCTCGGTCGTACCGATACCAACATTACCATTTACAATTAAACTGCCAGTGAAAGAAGAATTGCCTCTGCTATTCACTGTTAAATCGCCATCAATTTTTAAGCTACCTGTCAAAACTGCTAAGTTTGGATTAGTGTTTCCCCCAGAGCGAAGAGTTAAAGCTTTACTATTAGAATTTGGTAACGATAAACCAGAATATTCCCGAACATTAGCATCGAGAGTAATGGTATTTTGAGCTATTGTCAGCTTTCCCAGTTTGACGCTATTTTCAGGAATTGTAGTCGCAAATCCCAAAATAGGTTTTTCAATCCAACGAGTATAGCTATCTGGTACATCTTTTTGCTGTTGAACCTGTTTATCTTGAGCATATTGGATGTAGAGTACAGCGTCAGTAAGATTTTTGAAGTCAGAAAATGTAATATTTTCTTTTGAAATAATTAAATCACCATTACTATTGATAGCCGATCCAGATTTAATTTGAACAGATTTTGTATTCTGAACAACTATAACTTCCAGCCCTTCAATAATCCCTGAAATATGAAGACTTTGATTATTGTAGCGTTGGCGATCGCTAAGATATTTGTGTTGAATTTCAAAATCATCTTCTAGGAGATATTGCCCTGCAAAATAGTTAGGACGTTCATTACCAAAGTTGGTGAAATCAGTAGTTTGAGCCATGTTTTATCCTGAATTTAATTCAATGATTGACTAGTTGTTCCTAGAATGGTGTTACCAGAAACAATTTTACCTTCCTCGTTTTTACGGCAAATTTGTAAAATATTATAGGGAGAAACGGCTGTGAGGTTAAAGGTTTGCTCTAGTATTTTATAAGTAGATAAGCGCTGATTAATATTTAAGGAAGCTTGAACAGTTACTTTCCCAGCAATATCAAGATTATTGAGGTTTTTGACTGTCACTATAAATTTATCTATAGTTTGCATAAACTCTTGGTAGTAGAGGGTACGCTTAATTCTAATTGTATTATTTTCTTTGACAGTTTCTGGTGTCAATAAATAAAATTCTGAAACATCATCTTGAAGGCGGACTGTGATTTGATTTAGTAAATCTAAGTTGATGGTACTTGGTTGGGAAATTTCTACAATTGCCGCAATTTCCAGTTTTTCAATAATTGCAGTTATATCAGGTTGTAACTCTTGAGTTTTTGGTGGATCAAACACTAGAAAATTATATGGCTTAGTCCATATAGTTTCTGTAATCTTCATCCCCGATTGTTGTGGCTGAATATTTTGTTTAAAAATTGTATTTCCTGCGATAATTTCTCTTTTCTCGTTTTCACGACAAATTTTGAGGACTGGTGATAAATTTACAGGTTGTTCTAAGAGTGTATTGTTATATTCAATTTCATTAATTGAAAAATATAGCTTTATAGTTAAATTTCCCACGAACTCTTTATCGGTTCGGTTTGACAATATAATATTGAAACCTGCCAAATTTTCTTGTAAGTGTTGATAATTTAACTTTTGTTTAATTGAAAATGATTGATTATTGATAATTACTTCTGGTGAGTAAGGGGTAATTGATTGCGAGTTTCCTTGGATCTGAATAGCTAACTGGTTCGCTAATTGGTTAATTGGAACATTATTAATTTTGTTGGGAGTGATTGTGGCTTCTATAGCAAAGGTTTGATTTTTTGGGGGTGCAAATAATTTGCAAGGATAAGCAACGTGCGATCGCTTAGTTAGTTGCATCGTTGGCACAAGAATTTTTAGGGAATAAAATGTCTGTGCCGGCTTTTCTCTGTCGATAATTGCTTTAGCAATTTTAGCCTGTCGCCAATACTTATCAGGATCGCGGTCTTTTAAGGTTAGTTGAACTTGAAAATAATTCGGAAAATTATCAAATTGATCGAATACTTCAACTTTTTCTCCAAATCCTGAATTTTTTAAATAAATACTCAAAATTTCGATTAACCCTGCTTTCGTCCCTCGCAAACCGTATAAGTGAACAATTTGTTGAATAAATGCTTGTTTGACCTCTACTTCCCAATCGTCCCTTAAACTCAAGGCTACCCAACCCGCTAACCAAGGTAAAAATTCCTTTGGAGTATGTTGAGGATTGAAATAGACATGAATATTATCAATAATTTCTTCTAATCCTGGTATATTCTGAGTCTTGGCTGTAATAATTTGCTCTTGATTTGGAGTTTCATTTAATCCACTGAGAATTTTTTCAAATGACAGCAACAACTGAGCAATAAAAACATCTTTTTGGAGAATTGCTGGTAAATATTGATGATAGGTACTAATTGATTCAGATTTTTTTTCGTTCATTACCAACTTCTACCAATATTGTAAATTTGCTATCTTGGATATTGATTTTTACTAACTGATTATCTGCTAAATTAATTTCGGATTTAGAGTTATTATTGTTATCTTTAATTTGCAGGTTTTCAATATAGTCAACACCTTCCAATTCATCTAATAATTTATATAATTCTGATAGGTAAACACTCCGACCAAAAGGCCATCCTTTTCCCTGCCAATATTTTCCCGATCGCAAGGGTGCAAAAAATATCTTGACTTCCTTTTCTGCCTGTTTTTTAACTTCTTCTGCTTGTGCGCCATCCCGAAGCACTAATTCTGCTTCTATAGCTATGGATACATACTCAGGTTCTAAGATATGCAGGCGGGTAGTTAAAAGTCTGCGATCGTCAAGAAATTTAAATAATAGTTCATATTTATTTACTTGATTTATTTCATTATTTTCAGGAACAACTACTAAACTAATATGTCCTTTGGCAAAGTTATCAGATGTTGACTCTAGATTTCGTTGTGCTAAACATTTAACTCTGGCAATTTTTAAGTTATCAGCATCTTCTGATTTATTCCAATCAATAAGCACCAATTTTTCAAAATCTGCTGGAGTAACAGCTCGATAAATTTTGCGTACTTCTAATAAAGTCTTCTGAATTTCTGATTGCAAAATATTTTGTCGTTCTTGGCTAGAAATATTAATGGGTAAATTCCATTCTTCGCCTTTAAGTAAACTCAAAAAACTAGCATAATTATCATCAGGAATTTGATTAACTCGGTAGAGAACCATTTCTGTTAACCATGCCAATAATTCAATCAGAATTATTCCCGTATCTGTAGGATTATGATCCGTCCATTCCGGGTATTCAAGCGGAATCTGAGAAATTGCCTCTTCTAGTAAGTTGGCATAGCTGCGATCGTCAAGATTGGGTAAGGGTAGAGTCATGATTAGAGGAATGGGGAATGGGGAATGGGAGATGGGGAATAGGGAATAGGCAAATAGGCAATAGAGGGTAAGGAATAGTTTTTAATTTTTTAATTTTTTGAGAAGGGAAATAATCAAAATAGCATTTCTCAGCAATTTCCATACCTTTTTGCCAAATTATTAAGTCTTTAAAATCCCGAATATCTGACATTTTTCACTCCTTTCTTATATTCACGAACCATTTACCTATTTGCCTATTCCCCATTCCCTATTGCCTATTGCCCTCTACCTTGACGTTGTGATTGCCAGAATAAATTAAAGAATCACCACTTAGTAATGACTTGCTTTCTGTTGCAGGTAACTGTACCTCTAGGAAATTAACATGATCTACTCCCGTAATGGATTGAATAATGGCGTAAAAATCGGATTTTTGCGGGTAGCGTCCAAATTGCCAGCCCTCTCCTGTTCCTCCAGTTAAGGGATGGAGAAAGGCTTCTAAGTGTTGTCTAACGATGTTTCTCACTATGTCTGCATCTTCGATCAACACAGGAGTGATAGTTGCAGTTACGGTGACTTCTCGCCATTTTGGGGCTGTAACCACTAAATCTACTGTCCCCGCACAACGGGAACGAATGTAAGTTTCGACTTGCTCTAGTAAAGCTAAACTAGGGGTTGGCTGGCGATCGCTACTGTAGGGCAGAACGATCAGCTTAACTTGTCCTGCACGGCGGTTAATTTCCCGCATCATTTTTTCAAAGTTATCTGCTTCGGTAGCATTAATTGTCTGCAACTTTTCCCGGAGGCTATCTTCAAATAACACATTTGGTTTAGTCGGATCGAGCCAAAGTTTTTCATTGAGAGGGCTAAAATCAGTTGTCAGCAAATCTGGTGTAACTACTTTGACTCTAGCCACATCTGTAGAAGCTTCGTAAGCTAAATCTGCTATGTCCTCAAGAGTGACAGCGCGATCGCGGTGACGTAATTGTTTTGGTACTCGTTCTTTCAGGCGATCTAAAGTTTCCTGTTGCGCCCCACCTGCTGCTGCTTCCAGGTTAATTACCCCATCAATGTAGGGAATGGTAGTTTTCAGTTGGCTAATGGTTTGTGCAGTGACGTTTCCCTGTTTACCTCCTCCAGTACGATAAAAAGACAGTCGAATATTATTGCGTCCTCTGGGAGGAATCATCCCAGCTTGTCCGTTTCCAAAACGAATTTCGCCTGTTTGTCGATCCAAAGTGTAATGGCGATCGCTCGCACTAGAACCGTAGAAATCTGCTACTTCCTGCCAAAATACCCAAACTTCTTCAATTTCCCCCAAATTATCTTTAATTACCTTGATGCGATGAGATTCTATGTTAAGGGGAATTTCTCCTTCTTGAATTTCTAACTGCTGTCCCATCAAAATGGGAATATTATTGGCAATAAAAACCTGATTTGGATCATAGTTACTTGAACCTAATACTTCTTCTCGGAGACTAATTGCCTGAACGGCCCACGTAGTATTAGTTAACAAGCGACGTAGACGAGGTTTAACCCGAAAATTACCTGACACCCAACGCACTCGCAACCAATATAGTTTTTTCCCAAAGTTTTCTCGAGGGCTAAAATCTGCGGGAGCAATAAATTTAATTAAACCTGGTTGCGAAAATGCTTGAGTTTCGTCTTCTACTCCCAATGGTTGCCAACCCAGAGAACTAGAAGATTCCCAAACTAATTGTGGTTGTTGGAGGCGAATCACTGGGGTATTCTGAGGATAATTTTGTTGCAGAGGTTGATTGGTGGTAACTAGGTTTTTACTAATATTACTAATAATATAGTTATCGTATTGTTTAGCGTTGAGTGGGTTCTGAATTTGGATGTGATCGCCTGTTTGCCAACCAGTTAAATCAGCAATTTGCAGCGTTTTCTCTCCAATATTTACTGTTGATGTAAGGACGGTTTTTTGTGTAATCTCAGCAGATAATTCATTTGGTAATGGGGCTTCAAACTGTGCATAAAGAGTAACTGTTTTATTATTAAATGATTTATCAAATCCCAGATAGAGGGTTGGTTCTCGATCTATGGTAGGTGTAAAGGGCTGAAAAGAACTCAAATTTTCTGGATGAGAATAGGTAAAATCATTCTCAGCAAAATAAATAGCTTTTTCTATCAGAGTAAATTCGTAGGTTAATTTTAATGACTTAATCAGAGGTGGATCGTAAGTTGGAGGAATCGTCTCCGTGATAATTAACTTACGCATGATTCGCGTCCCAACCCCTAAAATGGTGTTCAAAACTCCGGTTTCTAGCTTCAGCCTATTAGTCTCTTTGATGATTTGTGTAATTTTATTTTCTTCTGGAAACCCTCCAGTATAAGGAAGAATACGAATTGTATCACCAGTTTTAAATAAATCTAAAGTATCAACTTCAATTTCGTTGGCTCCTTGTTTAAATTCCTTTCTCAGAACTGCCAAGTCATCATAAACAGGATATGTGCGCTCATCTGCGGCTTTACCATAATGACCTTGAGTAATCCGAGCGCGAATCCAATAACGAGTTTCTCCATTTACAGTGCTAGGAAAAGGTATATTTTCTGCGTTAGGAAATTGTAACTTCGCCTGGATAGTATCTTTTTCAGTAAACTGAATTGCTGATGATTTTTCTATCCATTTAAGTTGATTATTTTTATCTGCTATTTCTTGCCATACTTGACCGTTACCAATTTCCCAGACAACTTTTAAATTATTTATATTTACAGGTTTGCGAGTTAAAGTTATATCAATACTAATAGTTACATTTGGCTTAATAAATGTATCGTCTAAAGCAATATAAAATGTATCATTAAGTTCGGGCTGCTCACCAAAAGGATAAAAATCTTTAGTAAGTTCTAAAGGAGTATTATTAAATAAGCAAATTTCAGGAATTAAGTTAGATTGTTTGATATTGATACTACCTTGAACATTGGTAACTTGAGGTAAGTTTCCCAATAGGGAAGATATATTATTTAAATTGGCTTGCAACCATCTTGCTGTTTTTCCTTGAAGCTCATAAAGAGCCGGAATAGGTAAATTGGCAAAAGTAAAAGTAATAGTCGATTGATTATTGTTCCGACTTTGGCTAGGAGTTGGAATGGCTTGCCATTGAGAACCATCCCAATAAGACCAATTAAGAGGTAAATTTTGTAATTGATTAGCACTTTCAACAGCATTATTGGTAGTAATAATTAGTTGTAGTTCCTTTAACTCTGGTAAAGCAAAAATTTCGGGACAGGTTATATAAAGAGAATGGGTAATAGAGCGATCGCCTTCCAAAGCTAAGAAAGCTGCATCTTTTTGTCCTGTTGCTGCCAAAGTGGGCTCTGAGGAAAGCATCTCAGAGAGATCGCTATACTTATCTTGATTGGGTTCGCGTAGGAATATTGCTTGTAATTGCGTTGTTGTGACAACCAACTCTCGATCCGTTTCAAATACGATTTCTTCGTCTGTGCCTTCTGCTGGTGGTGCCGAAACTTGAGTATGAGCAGGAACTAACCCATCTGTGGGGCTTCCTTGTGCCAAATAAAAGGTTAAAGGAACTTTCGCAGGCTGAGGTGGTTTGAGTTCTCCCCCAAGTAAATCAAGGAAAGCCAGAAAATTTTTCTCTGGAACTTGGTTGATGCGATCGCTGACTAATTTTACCATCCGCCCAAAGATGCGAATTAATGCTCTGCCAGCATCAGTTTTCTCTCCAGGTGCAGGTTTCCAGGTGGTATATTGCTCTACTAAATTCTCCGTTTGCTGAACAATTTCCTCATAGGTACGCTGGTCTATTTTGGGAGGTAAAGAAGACATAAAAAATTACTGTAAATAAAAAGGATAAACCAAATTAAAAATATTATTAGTTGTCCGAACTTGATAATTTATTTGAATTAAAATTACATTCGGTTGGTTAGGATCGGGAATGGTATCTACATCTAAAACATCAATGCGAGGTTCCCATTCAATTAAAGCATCTTGCACATCACTAACAATTTGCCCAACCGTTCCTAAACTGTTAGGAGAAAATACCTTTTCGTGAATATCACAGCCAAAATCAGGGCGCATTACCCGTTCTCCTTTGGCAGTACTGAGAATCATCCAAATTGATTGACGCACAACATCTTCATAACGTGCCACCTTAATTTGAGCATTTTCATCAAGTTGGACAGGTAAAGTCCATCCCACACCTAAAAAATCAATCTCCATTACATCACCTCCAATGAGCCATCATTTATTTTCACTCCGGCTGCACATTTAATCCCTAAACCAGATTGTGCTTCTAGTTCATATTTGGATTTAGCTTTAATTGTACAATTTGCACCTGCTTCTAATTGATAATTTTGTTTAGTTTTTATTCGTAAATTTTTACATTCAATTGATATATCATCATCACTACTTTTTAATGTAATTTTTCCTTTAGTTTCAATAGTTAAATCTTTTTCAACTTGAATATTCATTTTGTTTTCTTTAGAATTAATTACAATTTTATTTTTTCCCGTCTTGTCTTGAATAATAATCTGTTCCTTTCCGTCAGTATCATCTAAAACAATCATGTGCCCGCTTCGAGATTTAATAACTCTTTGATTATTTTCCCCATCTTCATTTGTTATTGGTGGTTTATCTTTACCATTCCACAAAGCGCCAAGAATATAAGGAAAATTCATATCACCTTGTTCAAAAGCAACCAAAACTTCATCATCAACTTCTGGCAAAAAGTAAAGACCCCTATCATTTCCTGCCATTAGAGTTACAACTCTAGCCCAGTAACTTTCTTCCTCTAAAGATAGCCAAGGAAATTTTACTTTGATTCTTCCTAATTTTTGGGGATCTTTATTATTAGTAACTATTCCAACAGTTACACCGTAGAAATGATTATTTTGATTGTTGGATATTAGAATATCAAGTCCGTTCATGTAGCATTCCTTCTCACTGTGAATGAAGTTTTATAACCCTGATTTTTTGAACAAGTATGTTCTGCGCTTATAATGTAATAAAGCCCGTTAAATCTTTTACCAAGTCCAACAATTTCAATCACTTTTCCAGCGCGTAAATTGGGATTGCCTTGACAACTTCCTTCACCAGAAATATAGGCGATCGCCATATCCTGAAATTGTCCCAATGCCATGCTATCGGCTTCTTCTTTACTTGACACAGGTTGATTTACAATCGTATAGCTCGATTCACCAAAGGCTTTTTTGGTTGCTTTTGTGCCGGAAGTTGAACCTGCCATTGTGCCACCTTCTTTTCCTACTGCTGCCTTACCCAATACCTCTTTCTTATCTTTAGGAATCCAACCTTTTACTTCTAACTGTTGTACCTGATTCATGGTACTTAAACGGGGAAAGAATTCTTGTAAATCTTCTCCATAAGTTAGAGTTAAAACTTTTGCCTTAGCGTTATTATGGGGGCGAAAATAGAGAGTTTTTTGCTCCACTGCAACTTCATAACCAATGCGTTTAGCTCTCTCTTTTAAAAACTCCCAATCGGTTTGATTATGCTGCAAAATATATTCTAACTTTACTTTACTATCAGTAACTTTTGCTGTAAGTCCCCTAGTTCTGGCAATTTGACTAACAATTTCACTATCCTTGATTTTTAGGAAGGATTTTGTGTGGCTACCTCGCAACAAACGATGGCGTAAATCATGACCACGTACCACTAATATAGGTGCTACATCCTGGGTATATTCTGGCTCTAATCCCGTAATTTCCCCCACCATGAGAGTTTTAAGTTCTTGTTCGTATCCAATCTGAATTTCTACTTCATTGCCAACATCAAATAATTTGTTATCTACCCATGTCATTTCTTGTTTTAATAAGTCCCAAGTAACTAATTGCAGCTCGAACATACTAGGTGCTTCCAAATCCTCAGATACCAAAACTGATACTAAATCAGCTTCTATTTCTGGGATTAAGGGCTTATTTTGAATCAAAATTTTGACATTAGGATTTAATAATGAAGCATCACTTGGCATGGTTTAACTCCTCTGAGTCAGGCTACTAATTCGCAAAGGAGGAATCGTCAGCACAGTTCCGGGATTTAAGAGCCGAGGGTTGTTTAAGCGATTTTCTGCCGCAATTACACGCCATAAAGCCGGGTCGCCATATTCTTCAGTAGCAATACTACTTAAAGTTTCTCCTCGTTTAACGATTCTCACAGGATCATCAATAGGGTTAGCAATCTTTGCCTTTTTTTTCGGTTCTTTCCACTCCTTGAATTGACAGCTTAAGGTGGCTCTAACAGGTGTACCATCTTCGAGAAAATGAGTCAGTTTTTTGGTGACACTTTCTAAAAAACCATCAGGTAATAACAAGCTATCTTTACCTGATATAGTTCCCCAAATTAGTTGACAACGAGGGGGACGTTTGGGATTTTTGCCAATTCGAGGCTGAGTCAAACTAAAAATTTTGCGGGTATAGTTTTGGACATTTTCTGGGGGAAATCCCATCAATGTGGTGTCAAAGAACAAATCAAGACTGAGTTTAGTTAATTCTTTAGATGCAACTGGGCCATAATCTCCCATTGACCAGCCTGATTTGACAATTTCTACTTGATTAGGGTTAAAAAGAACTTTAAATTTATCAGCAAAATCTCCTGGGTTATTTTTTTCGGCTTTGATAGTTAATTTCTCTAGTGCCATCGATTTTTACCTCTGCGTTCACTTTCAATGACTAACCGTCGCATTAGTTTGCGTTCAACCTGACTAGCTATAGCATCAACGTCAATATTGGATTGAGTTGCTATTGGCGAAACCGAGGTTTCTATTGGTGATACAGGACTACTAAAAGTTATAGGAGGTGAATCTGTATTCGATATTGAATTGCGGTTCGATATGTTCGCTTGATGGCTATTACTCTTTGATGATGGGGTAGTTTTAGCTCCAGGTAAAGGCAAAGATTGAGGTTTTAAGGATGGGTTACTTGCAGAACTTACAGAGACAAGGGGAAGGGGAGATGTGTTTTGCTTGTGATTAATTTGTGAGGTAGAAATAGTAACAGGTTGTGTATCAAGAGCCGATACAGGTTTATTTTGAGAAGTTGGTGAATTGATAGCAAATGATATTTTCTGCTTAGTCAAATTAACTTGAGGACTTATTGGTTGAGCAGTGACGATAGGAAGTTTTTTTGAGGAGATTTGAGATATTAAGTTTTCGTGCTTAGTTGAACTTAAATTGTCTGCTTGTGCTTGTTGTTGGCCAGCTAAATTATTTAAATCATTAACAATAGAAAGAGATCCCTGTGGTCTAGAATAATTCTGGAATTTTGCTTGAATAAGAGGTAGTTTTGTATCAGGAAGGCTGGTAAATTCCTGTGATGACAGCATTTCTGCTGTACGTGGCAATTGTTCAGTGATGGATTGTGGCGAAACTACGGGAATTTCTGATGAAAAGATAGAGTTGGCATCTACAATCGGTTGAGATGGGTGATTGAGATTGGATTCAGCGTTATTAAGCGGAAATGTTTGTGAGTCTGTCAAATCTCCTAACGTCATTTCTCCTATATGTGGAAATTGTTCAGCGATGGGTTGTGGCGAAACTACGGGAATTTCTGATGAAAACACAGACGTAGAATCTACAATCGATTGAGATGGGTGATTGAGATTTGATTCAGTGCTATTAGGCAAAGATGTTTGCAAGTCTGTCAAATCTGCTGTTTTTGGCAATTGTTCAGTTATAGGTTGTGGCGAAACTACGGGAATTTTTGGTGAAAAGATAGAGGGGGTATCTACAATCGGTTGAGATAGGTGATTGAAATTTGATTCAACGCTATTAGGTAGAGATATTTGCGAGTCTGTCAAATCTGCTAACGTCATTTCTGCTGTTTTTGGTAGGTGTTCATCAATTGATTTTGGCGAAACTACCGGAACTTCAGATGAAGATATAGAGGTTTTATCAATTTGCGTTTTTAAAGTTAAAGATTGTGTTGCTTCATCCGCAGAATGAGAACTTGATAACTCTGTAATATTTTGGACAGGGATAGTATTATTAACTGCTCTAGTTGGTAAAAATTGAGAAGAATCTAATTTTCTTTGAATTATATTAGCCGAAGGCTCAACTTGGGAGACAGTTGGCAAATTATGTACTCTATTCTCTACTTGTTGTTCTTGTGCTAATGAAACAGGCTGTGCATAAACAATCGGCATAGACTCCGACGATAGAGTATTAGTATTACCCCAACGTCGCATTTGTTGATTCAAAAGAGGTAAACGATTTAAAAAGCGATCGCAACGATTAATAATGCGCTGACCCATTGCCATTTTCATCATTCCCGGTTGACGTAGGGGACGATGAAGGCGATTTACCAACCCCTCATCAAGCGAATCTTGCCAATTGGATGAATTTGCCATGCTCCAACATAAAACTCCTATGCGATTTTTACTAAGCTGAGTACAACTATAAGAGTCTCCTTACCTATCACCTATTGCCTATTGCCTCTATATTCCTATAACTTAGAAATTCCTTGATGCACCAATTCAATTTTTTCTACAGCAATTTCATCGCTACTAGCGTTAAAAGTTGGCCCTTGCCACTTAACGGGATATGCTTTTTGAAATGTCCACCACATCACCGGAACTTGCTGACTATTAAGCAATAAAATCGTACCGTTTAACTGCTGAATCCATCCTTGACTAGTTGCTTTATACCAAATATAAAACAAATCAATATTTACTAATCCTCGGCTCAAAACTAAATTGGGATAGGTGGTATGTTTGGGAAATTTGTGAACAAAATCGTTTAAGCCTCCTTCCTGATAAGATTCCAACTCAATTTCACTACTTAAACCGCTAACTTCGCTAAAACCACCAACAACAACTCCTCCAATTTCTACAGCAAAGTTATAAGCCATGTAGGGATCGTGTCCCAATAAACTGGCCGTTGAACCTGCGGCTAAAGCTGCATTTAGTGCGATAAGTTTGGGATTCATTTCTTTATTGCTCAATCGCTAAGTCGCTGATTAATTTGTGCTACCTGCGTCACCCACTGCTGACGTTCTCGATGTTCCATTGTCATAATCTGTTCGTAAGACCAATGAAAATTGTAGGCAAGGTAAGCTACCTCCTCCAGCAGTCTTTCTGTGGGGTAGCAAACTACTCCCCCACGGGAATAGTTTCCACTTCAAACTCTCCGTCACAGTGGGGACACGCTACCCGCAGACGACTATGGCCGTTTTGATTAATCCTTTGATAAAAATCTTGTAAATAGACTAAATCTCCTGAAAATAAACCCTCAATTATTTTGGTATTAATTTGGTCTAATGTTCCTAGTTGGACTATCGTCCTTGCTAAGAGAATAATCACCAAATAACCAGGATTTTTCTGCACTCTTGGATCTCGGATGGGGGCAATTTCATCATAGGCAGTTGAAAGACGCATAATGCCTTCACGGTGAGTGTTACCTTCCGAGTCGAGATATCCTTGAGGCAAGATAAAAGGAAATTCAGTTTGCTGCATGATTTTGCTGAAAGGAAATATTAACCAATGGTGATACCTTCATGAACTAGTTCAAGAGTTTCTATCGCTACTTCGTCCGAGGTAGCATTAAAATCTGGAGCATTCCAAGTAGTAGGCCAGCTATTTTCTAAATTCCAGCGAATTTTTTCTTCTCCTTGGTCGTTAGCTAAAATAATGGAAAGATTACGTCTATCTGTTTCGCCATTTTGTAATTTTTTGTGCCATTCCCACAGTTCTTTATTATCAGTAATTCCCCGTTTTAGGGTAATGTTGCCATAAGTATTAAGACCGGGAATTTGGCGTTGATTTAATACTTTATCTGTTCCTTCCCGATAAGTTCCTGCTTTACGAGTCGCAGTCAAACCGCTACATTCACGAAACCCAGCATGAACAATACCATCCCATTCCACCCAAAAATTATAACCACTGTATGGATCGTGGGGATTAGAAATTGTTGGCATAATAGAACCTCCTGCAACAAATTTGAATTAAGTAAGTGTAATTCCGCTACTACTTTGAACAACTAAAAGTTGAATAAATTCTCCCGGAATAGTAGGGGCTAAACCTATTTCTGCTATTACTTGTCCCATTTCTCGATTTTCAGGGGGATTATTTTCGGCATCACATTTGACATAGAATGCCTCTTGGGGCAAAGCACCTTGGATAGCGCCTTGTCGCCATAAAGATTCACAATAAACGCTTAATTCCCTTTGCAGTCGCACCCATAAAGGAAAAGCATTGGGTTCAAACACTGTATCGGCTAAGTTACGATTTACCCAGCGTCCAAAGGTGAGAAATAAGCGACGCACGTTGACATATTGCCATTCAGCAATGGGGCTGAGGGTACGCACTCCCCACACTCGCATACCTCGTCCTTGGAAGCTACGAATACAATTTACTCCCGCTTGATTTTTTGGATTCAGCTGTTCTTGGTCTGTGGGGGTTAGGGGAAAACTGAGATCCAGTACCCCTGCAAGTGGAATATTAGCAGGTGCGCCATGTACCCCGATTGTGCGATCGCAACTTGCATATATTCCGGCAATATGACCACAGGGAGGAATAGGATCGACGCGAAATTCTACTTTTAGCCAAGGTGCATATAATGCCCCGTTTTGGCTAGAAATTCGTTGGCGTTGCTCATTTAGTTTTCCTAGATCATTCAAAGCATCAAGAATGGCAAAGCGATCGCCCATCTGCTCGCAATGTTTTAAAATAGCTTGCTGCATCTGCATAACTTCCCCATCTGAACCAAGCATGATGTCGGGAACACAAACCAAATCGACATTTTCTAAGACTTCGCTTGTCTCTAAACCTTGTTGGAGAGCCTCAAGAGTATTCTTAGATAAGGCTATAACATAACAAAGACGACCTCCGTTTTCAAAAAATCCTTTGATTGCATCTGCTAAATATCCCTTGGCTTGACCAAAATACTGCTGAAAATGCGTCGTCAAGGTTAGCTTTTTTGGTTCTTTCACTTCCTCTGTAACCAGACCAAAGAATACCGGAACACCTGTTAGTAACTCAGGTTCTGGAGTAGGAACGACATAGTTTAAAGAGATACCGGGTATTTTTGGCTCTAAAGTCGTCATTTGTCATTTGTCATTTGTCATTGGGGAGTAGGAAAAAACCACTTTCATACTTACCTGTGAAACTTGTTTCCTTGAGATCACCTCCTACCTATTCCCTATTCCCCATTCCCCATCCCTACGTTTCCGTCCCAGTCCATTGACTCAGACGGAAAATCACGAATTCCGCAGGCTTCACTACTGCTAGACCAATCTCTGTGACAACTTGACCCAAATCTCGAATTTCTGGGGGGTTGGTTTCGGCATCACATTTCACATAAAAAGCTTCTTCGGGTGTTGTGCCGAATAATGCACCTTTGCGCCACTCTACCACTAAAAAAGCACTGATATTGCGGCGGATTTTTGCCCAGAGTTCGGGGGTATTGGGTTCAAAAACTGTCCATTGAGTCCCTTTATCAATGGAGTCTCTCAAATAACTAAAATGACGGCGAACATTGACGTATTTAAACTCTGTATTAGCATCTCCGCCCAAAGTACGCGCACCCCAAACGCGGATATTCCCGTTTAACTTGCGAATCACGTTAATGCCATCGGGATTAAGCCCATCTTGTTTGGCTTTGCTGAGATTATATTTTAAATCTAAGGCTCCCAAAATAGTTTCATTGGCAGGGGCTTTATGTACTCCTCTTTGCCCATCAACCCTTGCATAAACTCCCGCAATATGACCACTTGGGGGAATATAAATATTGCTATTACTTGCAGGATCGAAAACTTGAATCCAGGGGAAATACAAGGCTGCATAGGCAGAGTTGAAGGGTTTAAGGGTATTCACAACTCCTGTGCTGCTAAGATCGATGGTATCTAGACTATCCAGAATCGCAATGCGATCGCCAAGTTTTTCTGCATGATCTTTGATATCATCTCTGAGGGCTAAATTTCCTGGTGCGGCGACAATAGTGATTTCATCAATAGCTTCAAACGCATCTAAAACACCAGCAAGTTTATTTTCTCCAGATATCCAGGTGACATAACAACGAGTTCCACCATTTCTAAAAAAGCCATAAACTGCATGAGCTAAGGTGTTTTGTCCTTGGGTATCGCCAGTAGGTGGTAAAAAATCACCAAAGAATTTCTTAAATTCACTAAAGTTTGTGATTGATTTAATTTCCCCTTCTTGGGCGATGTTGGGGTCGCTGGGAATTACTGTTACAGGTAGTTGGACTTGGTAATATCCGGTAATTTTTACCCCTGAAGCAACTGCATCTTTAAATTTTACGGTTACAGATTTTTCGGCATCGTTATTGGTAATAGGGTTTGTATCATCTAAAATAACAGGACTTCCACCAACGAAGAAGCCATAAGTCCCCACTGTGGTTACTAGTGGGTAATCTCCTGATAATAAGGAATAATTTTTTTGGTTTCCACCTTTACCCTCACCAATCTCAACTGGGCTTGTAGAGCTACCCACAGACTTAATTGAGGTGTTGTTAGTATTAGTTGATGACCAAGCATTGGCTTTAATCGTACCAATAAAAGCAGCAATACTGGTTCCAACTCCGACAATTGGGGCAGAACCGGAAGCTATTTCTTCGACGTAAACACCTGGAGAAAGATAGGTTGGCATTTCATTAGCTCCTTGATAGTAAGTAAGTCGGAGTAAATTGTTGGAATCAGGAAAATAGGGAATAGGCAATAGATATAAGAGGATGTTTGAAAAGTCCTCTTGTCGGTATCAAAAGTTTTAGACCCCTCTAAATCCCCCTTAAAAAGGGGGACTTTGATTCCAGTCCCCCCCTTTTTAAGGGGGGTTAGGGGGGATCTAAAAGTACCTAAAGTCACAGAGGAAAACTTTTAAAACCATCTCTAAAAGTTTTAGCTTAGTTTGTTTTTCCTCATAATAGTTGATTATTGTGCCTACTTACATATCCGACAATTATGAATAGTTATTTGGGTTTTAGAGCAAAATTCTGCTCCGAAATTACTTGGCCGCGCTGAATATTGAGTAAATGGGAAGCTTGTTGATAACCTGTTGCAGAGACGATCATGGTGATGTTTCGCTGACCTGATTTTGGTGATTCTAATCCGATTAAGCGATAATTACCTTGTTGGTCACTAATAGTAGTATCTCCACTATCTTGAATCTTGACTTTGGCATTTGTAATCAACTTTTTTGGCTCGTTTGCATCAATAATTCTTCCTTTAATTCCTGTGGGTGAAAGCACAATATCCGCCATTGTTGTGGAAATTTTGCCATTGATAGGGGAAGATATTTGAACTTTTGTTTTGACTTCGTTGTATCGAGTTGGGCTGGTAGGTAACGATGCTTCTAAAAGATATTCCCCAGGGGGTAAATTAGTAAAGTAAAAATAACCATCATTGCTGGTAATTTTGCGGTCAGGTCGCTCAGGCATTTTTTCCCATCTCGAACCGTATTGCAGTGCTTTTAGAGATAAAATAGCTCGGAATTTTTCTGGCATCTCAATAATTGCAACTATTGCACCAGAAATATTCTTTTGCGTTTCTCCTTGCAAAACTTTACCTGCGATCGCTATTTGTTGGTTAACTATAGATAGTTCGAGCATCGCTACTCCTGAAACTAAGAGTTTGGTTGATGAACTCCCACCAGTCCCGCTTCTTCTCCTGCTTCATCCACAGGAACGGAGATAGTGACAGTACAATGCAAGACAACCTTGGGTCTAGTTCCTTCCTTCCCCCCCATTGCTTGCCAAAATTCCCCAAAACTTTGTAAGTTACTGGGACGTAAACTAATTAGTCTTAAAGGAAGTTCTTGTCCTTCCAAATTATCTGCAATCAAGGTTTCGGGGAGTTTTCGATGTCGCAGCAATACCTTCATCACTGCTCCTAAAAGTTGATGTTCTGTCTGGACATCCTCTTCATTTTGTGGCCAAGCAGTAATTAGATAGGAACAATCTACCCTAGCTGGGGGACGTTTTCTAATTGCTCTGCCATTAGTTTGGCGTTCCACTGACCAAGCACTGCTGCGTAACTCCAGATTCTCCTGCACATCATAAAGAAATAAATTAATCGCTGGTTTTTGTTTAATTGCTCCTTGGTAAGGTGTAACAAAACTGATAAATACCTCTGTGTCTCCTGAAGGAACATCAGGTGGAAGTTCTCGCTTCAGTAGCAATTCTAAGGTAGTGTCTAGACCATCTAACATAATCTAAACAATGTTCGTTTTATGACACTGTTCATTTTGAAAGCTTATGAAAGAAAATAACTGATAGTTGAAAATAATACAACCAGTTACTAGCTTTATGAATAAAATATACATTAGTTAATGTCAATATTCTTGTAACTATTAGTAATATTTGCAAAAACTGTATTTAGGAAAAGTCTGCTAAAATCGATTGATTAAATTTAAAAAAAGGAACTTAACGTTGCAGAATCTTGCTGCGGCGCTCAAAACTGGGTTGGTTTTGCTCCGTGTTTTAAAATAATAATGTAATAATTTAGTCTACTAGTGCTGAATATAATAAATACTGAAAATTTATAACCAGCACAAACACTTAAGTATGTGTCATCACTATTTTTTATAGCAATCCCTAACCGAATGCCGGAGACGAACCATGTACCAAAAACAAATATTTCAAAAAGTTGCACCCTCGCTGCCATCAACGCCAATAAGTAAAGAGATTGCCTCTAGTCCCAGTTATGGATCATTGTCTTCAGTTGTGCAGAGAGTGCAACAAGACCCAAATAGCGTGAGTGGGGATGAGAGACAGGAGTTAGAAAGTGCGATCGGTACAAGGTCAACACAAGAGATTTTGGCGGGGAAGCAAACGCCGTGGATACCTGAATTTCAGGGGATTTCCGCCCAGCTTTGGGGTGGTGCTGGGCAGGTAGCGGCACCGATACAGGCGAAGCTGATAATAGGGGAAGCGGGGGATAAGTATGAGCAAGAAGCGGATCGGGTAGCTAAGGATGTGGTGCAGCAGATGAACACACTACAAACAAATGCACTGCCAAAGAAAGATTCAGCGCAAACACAACCGAATACTTTACAACGCCAGCAAACAGATGAAGAAAAATTGCAACTAAAGCAGTTACCAGAGATCGTGCAGCGCCGAGAAGCTATTTCTGGGGGTGAAGCATCAACAGATTTGGCAGACTCTATTAATAGTGCGAGGGGTGGTGGACAGTCTTTGGATGCCAGTCTGCAACAGTCAATGGGGCAGGCGATGGGAACAGATTTTAGTGGAGTCAGGGTACATACGGATGCTCAGGCTGACCAGTTGAATCAATCAATTCAGGCGAAGGCGTTTACCACAGGGCAGGATGTGTTCTTCCGGCAGGGTGAATATCAGCCAGGGAATAGAGGAGGACAGGAGTTGATTGCCCATGAATTGACTCATGTAGTGCAGCAGAATAGCGGTGCCGTTCAGTCTGCTGTAACCCAAAAACGTGACAATTGGGGAGAGGCAGATAAGTTTCTCCAAGCTAAAAATTATGTTATGTCAAAAGCACCTCAGGGTGTCATCCAACGCGGAGGAGCGGAAGATACCAGCAAGGATAATAGGACTGAAATAGAAGTGCTAAAAGAGGAGGGAGGAGTAAAAATTCTCTACTCTCAAGACAAAAAATATCATTATGTTGAAGCCCGAAAAGACATAACTTTCAAAGGTTCGGTATGGCTTGGAGAGGTGAAAATAGAACCTCCTAAAAAAGGTTATACTGTCCTCCACACTGATGCAACACAGGAGGCTCGTGGAGGATTGCTTACAGCTTTGATTCCTTTCGCTCTGAAAATTGTTGCGAAAAACCATATAGAGGAAAACGGCATGGTTATATTGCCAATGGGGGGTGGTGCAGTCATCAAGAGTATGGTGAAGCTGCTGAGTGAAAAAATAGGGGACACAGATACACATAGTGAAGCTACCAAAATAGAAAAGGGGCGCAAAGCTAAGGAAAAACAATATGTAGAAAGTTTAGGGTTTTTTGACAAAAGAAGCTACGAGAGTGCCAAAAAAGCAAATGTTAGTGAATGGAACGAGACATTCGATCAAGAACACGAAAAGCATATGGAGGCAATATTAAACACTCGCAAAGGCTCGTCTATTAACTTCATGTCATCAAAAGGGAGTGTGAAACGAGATGCTGAAGCAGAAAACCTTGGGCTAGAAGTCGATATCCCAACGTATATAGAAACATTAAAAAAGGCAACTACCATGACAGTAGAGATACCTGCTGCTTTAGTAAGGGAAATAGCCGATCAAATATAATAGAAAGTTATTGTAGTGCGATCGCCATTTTAGCGAAAGTAATAAAGGAGATTGAAAAAAATATTTAGGATAGTGCGATGCCTACAGCAGGCGTTGCTAACGTCCACAATCTCTCTCCATTTCCATATACTGCTCACTCAAGGAATATCCAGTGTATTCAACAGCAGCAGAAGCGCAGATATTTACCAAACCTATCTCCCAAGCTGTAGAAATTAGTCGCGATTTAAATGGATTGCAGCCTCTCCTAATCCGTTTAGATTGGCTAATTAAACAAGCGATTTTCACTCTGCAAACTCAGGAAAAAGTAGAGGGAGAATTCGGAGTTTCATGGTTGCAACAAACTGAAATCTCATCAGAACAACCGTCTATTACAATTCGGTCAGATTCGGTCTTAGCATGGCTGCAAAATACTTTTGGTTTATCTACTTTTGACTTAGATATACTAGCTATTTCCCTAGCACCAGAATTAGATCGTCACTATGAAAAAGTTTATGCCTATCTCCAAGATGATATGAGCAACAAAAGGCCTACAGTAGATATGGTCTTAAACTTGCTCTGTTCTAGCATTCCTGAAAAGCTATCACGACGTAAGCATTTTACTACTAACTCACCCCTCATTTACCATCGTCTGCTCCATCTCTGCTCGGAAACTCATCAGCAGCAATCGACACTTCTTTCTCATCGTCTAATACTCGACTCCCAAGTGGTGAGGTTGTTATTGGGTCAACCAGGGTTAGATTCCCGACTCATTTCTTGTTGTCAACTACTAGAACCAATCATATATTTCAATACTTTATATCTCAAGGCAGATGTACAAAAAGCACTAGAAGCCTTGCTGATAGAAGACTGGCAGAAACAACAACCCCTACTGCTCTATTTTCAAGGGACTGATCGCACGGGTAAACGCCACACCGCCCAAATTCTTGCTAAAACCCTGGAAGTTCCCTTGTTAGTTGCCGATTTAGCAAAGATGGTAGAGGATAAAGCCAACTTTGAGGAAAAATTGCAACTTTTATGGCGAGAAGCCTGGTTCTTTAATCGTTTGCTGTATCTCGATAACTTCGATATTCTTTACCTTCAAGATCATCAAGTTCTTTATCAATCGTTCCTCAGAGAACTAGAGAAAAATATAGGTATTACTATTCTCTCAGGAGTGCAAAATTGGATACCCACAGCGAAGGCTGCAACAGGGTTAATTACAGTTCCTTTTACAATTCCTGAGCCTAGTCAACGCCGAGAATGTTGGCAAACTCACCTCAAAGTAGCCCAGATAAGTATTGAAGATAGAGAGTTAGATGTGTTGTGCGATCGCTTTCTTTTGGCTCCAGATCAAATCGCTGATGCTGTCGCTACAGCCTATAATACCGCTCGTTGGCAACAACTTAACTCAACTAAATACAATAGCGATCGCAAAACAGAAAAACCACTACTGCCATTTTTTAACTTATGTAGTGCAGCCCGCGCTCAATCTGGTCACGATTTAGCGAACCTCGCCCAAAAAATTACACCAAAATATACCTGGGATGATATTGTATTGCATCCCAACCAAATAACACAACTAAAGGAAATTTGCAAAGAAGCAGAATATCGAGATTTAGTACATCAAAAATGGGGTTTTGCAGATAAATTATCTTTAGGAAAAGGTCTAAATGTGCTGTTTTCTGGGTTTTCCGGTACAGGTAAAACTATGGCAGCAGAGGTGATAGCCCATCAATTGCAACTAGACCTTTACAAAATAGATTTATCGCAAATAGTTAGTAAATACATCGGTGACACAGAGAAAAACCTCAATCGTATTTTTCATGCTGCCAGTAATTCTAATGCCATTCTATTTTTTGATGAAGCAGATGCCTTATTTGGCAAACGTTCTGAAGTGCAAGATGCCCGCGATCGCTATGCTAATATCGAAGTGGGTTATCTATTACAAAAAATGGAGGAGTATAAAGGAATTGCTATTCTAACTACTAATCTCCGTAGCAATATAGATACAGCTTTTGAACGCCGTCTCCGATTTATTATTGAGTTCCCCTTACCAGACACAAAAAATCGTTATCTAATTTGGCAAAGAATTTTTCCGAAAATTGCGCCTTGTAGCTCCGAGTTGGATTTAGAGTTTCTGGCAGAAAATTTTGACATTACTGGGGCTAATATTCGCAACATTTCTTTGACAGCAGCTTTTTTAGCAGCAGATGATGGGAAAGTAATCACTATGAAACATTTGATTGGGGCGTTGCGTAGGGAGTATCAAAAGATGGGACATATTTTAAGAGAAAAAGACTTAGGAGAATATATAATTTGGCGTTGATAGACGACTGTCCCCAGGTCAAACCCTATGGCGAACGCATCTAAATATTGAAGATCAATAATCAAGATTGAATTCCCCAAAAATAGACCACACACGGCTTTCAGAGAATTAAGCATCAAATCAAATAAGAATGATAATCGTTATATGGAGGTAAATTTGTGGCAGCCGTCGGCTGCCAAGTAAAACGTTGTTTAAGCAACACCGAACGCAAGTACTGCCGACAAGCTGCTTCTCCCCGATAAATCAAAATCCGCAGCGCCTGTACTTCCTGTATCGGAGAAATACTTTCTCTCAGCGATGGCTGGAATTAAATTCTGTTGCTTCTGCACATAATCTTGATGCTGCCGCTCTAACACAGCAATTTTGGAGTTTAACTGTTGTATCTGCCGCAATGCTTTTGTCAGGGACGATTCTTTGTTTTGAGAGCGATTATCCAAAGTGAATGACATATTTATTGCTCCTGTGTACAACATGATTTTCTTGATGAGCTGACCAATCAGGACATTTTTCATCAAGTAGCCGTGGGGATGAACAGCGCAATTGATAATCACGCCGTTGCCTTCGACTCCGTAAAAGTATTTGCGACCTCGGCACGGTGCAGGAATAGTTCTTGACTTGAGTAGTTCCTCTAATTCTGCGGCTGCAATTCGGCTGGCGGCGATTAGTCTCAATTCAACTAAATGCAGTAAGGGGTCGCCCGTTATACCTGTAAGGATTAGGCGAAGGTGGCAGTCACCTAATAAACAATCGTTTTTTTGAAATTCACAGTTTTGCACTTGCCTCATGTTCTGTTTTTCCTGCTTGCTGTGTAAATTGTTCGACTTCATCAATCGCCTCTTCAACTTCAGCTAGTACATTTATGGCATCGCCGAGATAGACATCATTCGTTGTTGAGAAGTAATGACTAGATTGGATCTGCCTATACTCTCGTGTACTCTATATCTGCTCAAAAAGCCTTTATAGCGAGTGAGAAATTTCGTTTATCTCGTCATCGTTATAATCAGGTAATAATGGCAGTATGTGGACTTGTCAGATTGCGGCTTAATTGCTCATGGTTTTTATCTGTTAATAATTGA
Source organism: Nostoc sp. UIC 10630 (assembly GCF_010747425.1). Lineage (NCBI taxonomy): Bacteria > Bacillati > Cyanobacteriota > Cyanophyceae > Nostocales > Nostocaceae > Nostoc > Nostoc sp. UIC 10630. The sequence continues at coordinate 1,333 of NZ_JAAGOG010000083.1, read as the reverse complement.
GTTTATCGGGGAGAGAATAAATTTTTATTGTTTCTATCTTTTCCTTGCTAACTGATAAATTAGCTCGATTAATTCTCCTAAAGCCTTATTGTTGCGTCCACCAAGCGCTTGCGAGCACAATCCATTAAAATCGCTAAAACCATTGTATAGCAAGCATTTCATATTTTCGGATAAGTCTAATGTTAGAACTCTCGCCGACTGTAATTAAATCCCATCCTAACTACCAAAACTTACGATCTTACGGCGTTATTGCTGCTTAATTTTGTCCAGAGTATTGGAAGATAATACCATTGATTTGAGGAGTCAAGTATTATTAACTACTAAATTTATGATGTTACTGAGGTTTCATCTATCTAAGGAGATATGTCTTAAGTTGATATTTGCCATAGTGTAAGGCTATGTTCATTGTCTATTTACTCACCTCGCTTTGGAGCGGGGTTTTTATTTATGGAGTGTAGATAAATTTCACTCCATGAACTAAACGATTCGGCGTTGCATAAATGTGGGATGAATCAGTTAATCACGAGTATTTCTCTATACTTTAAATAGTGAAGTAACAAGCGGATTGAGCATTTAAGCATATCTGCTGACTTGGAATAGCATAATGTTTTGCGATAGCGAAGCGGTAGCGACGTTAGGAGCGTCTGTAAGCGTGCCAGATAATGACGTAACCGTGTATTTTCACCTTCTACTCTGGTCATATATGTTTTACTGACAATATGATCTCCTGGCTTAATAAAACTGGGGTAAACTTTCCATCCATCGGTAACATAAAAAAGCGCAAAGCCAGCAGCAAATAATGTCCCACAAAGGTTTAAATGTTTCAGCGCTGTGATCTCCTAAAACCCAAGCTAAAATTCCTTGACGGAAGTGGTTTACTGCTGCCCACAACCAAATTTTGTTTTTTTTAAACCTACAAAAGTTTCGAGTTCATCTAACTCTCCAACTTCTGGTATCTCGTTGATTGGCGGTGCATCTGGAAGTTTTTCACCAATAAGTTTTAACCAATAAATTACGGTTGTATGGTGAACTCCCTTATCACGCTCGATCGCTCGAAATCCCATGCCATTCACGTATGACCTTAAACAGTCTTGTTTTATCTCATCTGAGTATCCTTTTGGTGGACTATAGACATCGATAAATTGACGACCACATTTTACACAAATGTGATTTTACTTACCTCTTCGTTTACCATTTTTTCTAATCTCAGTAGAGTCGCAGTATGGACAATACACAGTACAATGCCTCAATTCATTCCTCTCCTAAGAAACCATCTCTGTAACAGAAGATTGAGCGATTAGATCAAAGCCTAACGCTTGTGCCTTTTTCTTCA
>NZ_JAAGOG010000383.1:0-3026 GCF_010747425.1 Nostoc sp. UIC 10630 | reverse complement strand
TCACTGCTCCTCTGGTGCTGCAAAATTATGATGTATATCGTGACATGATTGGAGATGAGTCAATGCCTGTGTTGGCTAATCCGATTCAGGTCTGGGAGCAGGTCACTTTCTCATATATCTATGTGGAGTATGACCTAAATATTGCTACCTTTAAGTTGATAGCTGAGTGTGACTGGGAGCCAGAACACGGCTTAGAAGTACGCTTTCGCAATGGAGTAGCAGACGATGCAGATCAGATAGGTGAAACAGGACGGTAAAAACTATATAGCTTGGCATAAAACCGTGGTCAATTGAAGCATAGCGCTTATATACTGCGATCGCTGCCAGAGGAACCAAATGTCGATTGCCTATTGAACGTTTCCTGGCTGTTTTTTAGTACCTATGGATAGATATCCTATCTCTTTTGACTGAATATGAAAGTGGATTTATCTAACCGAAAGTGCAACAGTTACAACAGTCAAACATTTAGGGAAACGAAATGGTAATGATCTATCGCGCCAAATCAACACAGTAATAGTCGTTGTGCATTGTTAATTTTCGCGTGTTGCTAGAAAATTATTCCATTTCCCCTTTATGAATAAGAGGTAATAATGCTAGATTTCGATTACTTGTAATGTTTCAGGGCGATTTATGAACAAAGGTGAATTAGTAGATGCTGTAGCGGCAAAGACCAACATCACAAAAAAGCAAGCTGATGAAGTAATCAGTGCTTTTTTGTCAGTTATTATCGAAGCTGTAGCGAATGGAGAGAAGATAACGCTGGTAGGGTTTGGCTCATTTGAGCGGCGCGATCGCTCAGAACGCGAAGGGCGTAATCCGAAAACCAATGAGCCAATGACTATCCCAGCGACCAAAGTGCCTGCGTTTTCTGCGGGGAAACAGTTTAGAGAAAAAGTAGCGCCATAGACGAATTGCTTTACCACTGGCAATCTAATCCGATGCAAAACCATAAGCGATTAATTCAAGTATCGAATCGACTGTGAAACTTTGACTGCTTCTTAGGGAGTATGTCAATACAATTCTGGTATTACTCCCGTACCAACAAATCTGTTTCTGTTAAAATCGCGTCTTCCAGCACGTAAATTTTGAGGCAGTGCCATGTGTGCAAAGGGATTTGGACAGCCCCAACCCACCAAAATCGATAAACTTATTGAATCTGCGGTGCGTTATTGTCACAAGCGACACCCAGAAGACCTAGACAGCATCTTTGATAATCTACCTGTCAACCTCAACCAACGAGTAGTAACGGGGATTTTGGCAGGATTGCAGAAAGATATTGACACTTTGAGTTGGTTTTGCGGCTATATGGCATCAGAAATCAACCGCAGTGAGGACAACCAAAAGCCTCATCATCCCATCGCCGAACTTAGCAAAACTCTGATTACATCGGGGATGGAACCGTTTACTGATTTTATGCCTTATCCTGGTTGCCGCCTCGTCATACTCAATTCGGAAAAATTTGAATCATTACCAAAGTCAGTTCAAACCATAGTGCAGCAGGCTTTTGATATTAGGGAAAGTAGCGGGACAGAGGCACAAAGGATAAATGATGCGTTGCTACAAGAGTTGATGGTTCAGGAATAAGTAAAAAATGTGATGAAGTACCCGCACGCCAACTCTTGGAGACGCTTTGCTCCCGCAAGATCCACATTCGCGGAGCGTGCCGTAGGCAAGTGGTACGGTATAAAGCATGAGTGAGCCACCCTACCCAAAAGGCTTCCCCCATCGTTCTCCATTATCTTTGATTAAATGGCGACACCGAATAGCCCGCCGCAGGCATCGCCAATTCCAAATTAAACTCAATTCCAACTCCTGCCGTGCGATCGCTGTGTTGATTTTGGGCATTTTAAAATAGCGTTTCCTAAATACAGCTATGTTTAAAGGATTTGGTCGTAGTAAGAAAAAACCAGTTCTTGAGGAAAATGAACTGACTACAGGTATTGTGCAGCATCCTATTACAAAACTTTGGCAGACTTGGATTTCATTTACCGGCCACGATATTCAGTGCATTACTGCACATAATCAGCGCGAGGATGCTAATAAAATAGCTAAACAGATTGCTGATGCTTGGAGTGAAGGGAAATATAAAACTGGGGAAGAGGTAACAGCTTTTATCCAATCACTGCCTAATGATGGTGTCATAGATCCATTGCCCCAAAATATTGTGATGCAATTAAGTCAGCAGGCATTAAGCGCGAGGAAGTAAGAAAGTACGAACATCTTAAATTGAATCATCCATCCAACCGCATTCACAATCCCAATGCACTCTTGAGGTGTAGTCTCGGTCAAAGGATGCACCGCACTGGGGACACTTACCAGTTAACATTGGATGCCAATCAAGTAAATCCAGCTTTTGCTGTTGCGTCCACTGCTGTTGTGGTTGCAGTATTAATTCACTGTTATAGTAGCTTGCCCCCTCCGGTTGCCATAGCTCCTCTGCTTCGGCGTTGGGGTCAAGTCGAAAGTCCAAGCAGCTCTGGCCCTCTACTCCATCAGGGTGAACGACACAGACGAGGTGGGGGTTATGTGAATAGAGGAGACAGTTATCGCACTCTGGAAGTTTCGGCATAGTACCAGTGTACTGCTTTATCACAAGCGATCGCTTGGCTGAAATTGGGAATCCTAAAAGAAGTTTTGAGTGATTTTTAGTACAAATGGTTTTTAAATTTCGATCGAATTAAATCCTGGTGATGTGCTTCAAAAAAGATGAACTCGTTTTCATCCCAGTCGAGATGAAGGGTAAGACGAATTTTGTCAGGGTCTACTCTTTCAACGCTTTTACCGCGCCAACAGTTAGCGCCTGTTAGCTGCCTGTCGAAAGACTCTGTAGAAATCTCTGCTATGGCTGCGCTTGATGCCGCATTCTCAACTGTGCTGACTGAAGTAGGAATTTTCTGTTTTTTCTCATCAACTAAAAATAATCTGTATTCAGGCGGTATCTGAGCAAGGCTGACAAAATACTTGATGATTTCTGGTACAGCTTGAGCAAGCGTGGTACGATCTTCATCCAGCGTGATTAACTGCTC
>NZ_JAAGOG010000082.1:0-31889 GCF_010747425.1 Nostoc sp. UIC 10630 | reverse complement strand
CCATTGCCCTGCTTACCTTCCAGAGTTTTTTCTTTTAATCCTTTTATTCAGAATACTCGGAAAGTGACAGAAGAGGGTTATATAAAAAGGCTCGTCATAAAAACCAGCTAAATTAAGTAAAGGAGATAAAACTACTAATTTTACCGTTTCTTCTGACAAAGGAGTATGCTTGACTAAACGGAGGAAATGAAGTTTCACTCTGTCTAAATCTTGCTTTTCTAAATCTGTAATTTTCGGTAAATTTTCAAACCATTCTGTGAAGAATGCCTCATCTTCGGCTTGCTGTAAACTAAATTTTTTCTCCAAATAAGCAAGCCCAACATTTTGTGCTTGGGTAAATTGAACCATAATTTATGCAACTCTACATAATACTATCTAACTAAACAAAACCTACTTTTGTTTGGCATAACGTTAACAATTCTTGTTCTGAAGAGACTCTTTGACTTGAATCATAGACAACACAGACCATTTTTTGGCAAACTTACACGCAAATAGCCATAGTTCCTCACTTATTGAAGTTTTGCTGACATTTATTAAGACTCACTGAGAATTTTACGTGGCTGCTAATTCCTGTAATTTAGTTAAAACTGCCTGAGCATGACCTTTGGCTTTTACGTTCGGCCAAGTATAGGCAATAATTTTATCAGGTGAAATGAGAAAAGTTGAACGAGCAACACCCATATATTCTTTTCCCATAAATTTTTTTAAGCGCCAAGCACCGTAGGCTTCTGTCAAAATATGTTCTGGGTCACTCAAGAGGGTGATTGACAAGTTATGTTTGCTGATAAATTTACAATGGGATTTACCCAAATCTGGACTCACGCCTAAGATTTTCGCTCCCAGTGCGCTGAAGTCTTGATACAACTCGGTGAAATCTTTCGCTTCGGTGGTACAACCGGGTGTGTCATCTTTGGGGTAGAAGTAGAGGATAACCCACTGACTGCTGAGGTCGTCAAGAGTGACTGAATTGCCATTTTGGTCAGGTGTGGAAAAATCTGGCGCTGGTTGTCCGATTTGGGGAATGTTGGTCATGATGGGTGTGAGAGATTGCGTAGGCGTAGCTAGTCGTAGACATCGCTTTAGAATTGTACATATATTGAGCAAGTAATCTGATTTACTCATGTGATGAATTTATCGGCAGTGTTCAGATTGTCGTCAATAGAGCTGTGTTCTTAGTTTGAAGCTATTGTATTCGCCACACTTTGATTGTAGAGTCCCGACTACCGCTAACTAGGGTTTGTCCGTCTGGGCTAAATACCAAAGATGTAACAGCATCTGAATGCCCAGTGAGAGTATAAATTTCTTCACCAGTGCTTAAATTCCAAAGTTTAATTTTTTCGTCACTACTCCCACTAACTAAAGCCTGCCCATCTGGACTTATTGCCACAGAATTGACAGCATCTAAATGCCCAGTAAGAGTAAAATTTTCTTCTTTTGAGTTCATATTCCATATCTTAATAGTTCTGTCATTGCTGCCGCTAACCACAGTATTTCCATCTGGACTGATTGCTACAGAATTTACAGCATGTAAATGCCCAGTGAGAGTACAAATTGACCATATCTTGATACTTTTGTTTTCACTACCGCTAACAAGGGTTTTACCATCTGGACTAATTGCTATAGTAAATACTGGACCTGAATGTATGTTAAGAGTGCGAACTAACTCGTTATTATTTAGATTCCATACCTTAATATCACTACTGCTGCTGAACAAGGTTTGACCATCTGGACTAATAACTAGAGCAAAAACTTGGTATGAATTCTCAGCAAAAGTATGAATTTCTTCGCCTGTAGTTATATTCCATGCTTGTATTATACCTTTGCTACTACCACTAAATAAAGTATGCCCATCTGGACTAATTACCAGACATTTAGCTATGTCCTGAACTAGAGTAATAGTAAAAATTTCATTTCCATTCTTAAGGTTCCACACTTTAATTGTCATGTCATTACTGGCACTAATTAAAGTCTGTCCATCTGGGCTAATGGCTATTGAATTAATCCAGCCAGAGTGACCAGAGTACCAACTTCCAAGAGTGTATTCTAGAAAAATTCTTGGTTTATTGATTGTAGATATCTGGTTATACGACTTCGACTGATATAACTTGGGAGGACATAAAGTCTCAGAAATTTCTGCTAAATTTTGTAAAATTACCTGAGTATCGGCTGGGCGCTTATTAATTGGACGTGCCATCAGTTTATCTATCAAATCTGCTAGCGAGGCAGAAATTTTAGAGGCTTTTTGTCGCCAATCCTTTAACTCATCTGTGTATATATCATGGTTATATTGATCGCACAGGTCAAAAGGATGTATTCCTGTTATAAGATGGACAAAAGTACGACCCAAGGCAAAGAAATCTGACTGAGGAATGGCACTTCCAGTAGCTTGCTCTAAAGGTGAATAACCATCACTAACTGCTCTCGTACCCTGTCCAGCCAATTTTTTTTGTTCGTATGTTTCACTATTTACCCTTGCAATACCAAAGTCGATTAACACCAATTGTCCATTCGGCTTAAGCATGATGTTAGACGGTTTAATATCTCGATGAATCAACTGCTGTTTATGTACTTCATCCAATGTATTTACCAGTTGGATTAACCAATCAACTGCTAGCTTTTCACTAATGGGGCGACTGTCTCTTTTTTGTAGCCACTCATGCAAATTCTCTCCCTCAATTTTCTCCATTACTAAACAATGCATCGGCTGTTGAATATTTGTAGGAAAAAAGGTGAAAGATTCTTCCCCTTGTGGAATACCTGGATGATTAAGCTTACTTAAAACCTCAGCTTCTCGCTGAAATTGTTCTACAGCCTTAGCATCGTTTTTCTTCTCTTCCTTAAGAACTTTTAAAACTTTGAGTATACTACTGCGATCTCTAACTTCATAAATGTCGCCGTAGCCACCTTTATCACTCAGTAAACGAGTTACCCGATAGCGTCCTTCTAATAGCAATTCAGAGCCACAACTTTGACAGCGCAGTAGATTATTAGGGTTGTCAGTATTTTGGCAGTTAGGATTGATGCACAGGCTCATCGTTTCTAAAAGTGACAGATTTATCTAATATTTTAGCTTTACTTACTGATAGCCTGGATAAAAACAGTATCATATCGATGTCTGAGTTGGGCTATGCCTATGAACTGATTCATCTTTGCTTACCATAAAAAAAGTTCTCTCATAAGGTTGAGAGCGATCGCTTATATTTATTCGCGATAATAATGACTTAACCTACAAGTATTTTTGTTTATCTATTCTTACCCTTCAAAGTTCACATGGCTAAAGATATGCAACGCGAATTTACCAACCGCGATGAGTTGGTAGCCTATCTCCGCGAACAATTCCCAGATGCGGCACAACGCGATGACCACATCAGTGAAACTGTGGGAGGACGCAAAGCGGCAGAGAAAGCGCTGCAAAAAATCGATGCAGTAAGCTACGGGCAAACACGTAATTTTTTCACAGGTGCGGTGACACGACTGTCGCCTTATATCCGTTATGGCGTTTTGAGTTTGCGAGAAATTCAAGATTATGTCTTTGACCAGATACAGCAAAAAAACGATGCTACGAAATTAATTAATGAGTTAGGTTGGCGCGACTATTGGCAACGGTTATATGTGAAGTTAGGGGATGAAATCTGGAAAGACCAAGAAGAGTACAAAACTGGTTACACTGTGGCTGAATATTTACCCGAATTGCCGCAAGATATCAGACAAGGAACCACAGGTAGGGTTTGCATCGACAGTTTTAGCCATGATTTAAAAGAAACTGGCTATCTACATAACCACGCCCGAATGTGGCTAGCGGCTTACATTGTCCATTGGCGACGTATTGGTTGGCAAGCAGGAGCCAAGTGGTTTCTTGAACACCTTTTAGATGGTGATCCTGCTAGCAATAATATGTCATGGCAGTGGGTTGCCAGCACCTTTAGTCAGAAACCGTATTTTTTCAATCGTGAGAACTTAGAACGCTACACTGAAGGCGTTTATTGTCAGAAATGTCCGCTTTACGGTCATTGTGATTTTGAAGGCAGCTATGAAGAATTAGAACAGCGACTTTTTCCCAAAGGAGAATTTAGCAAACAAGCCAATAGCCAAAGTTGGCAGCGTGATAAAAAAGGGAAGGGGAGCAGGAGGAGTGGGGGAGGACAAGGGGGACAAGGAAGAGAATAATAACTCTTGACAAATGACAAATGACAAATAACAAATGACTAAACCAATTGTTTGGGTGCATGGAGACTGCCTCAGTCCATACAACCCCGGACTAAAAAAATACCCTGATGCCCCAGCTATCTGGGTTTGGGACGAGGCTTTGATAGATGAATGGCAACTGAGTCTTAAACGCCTCACGTTTATTTACGAATGCTTGCTAGAGTTACCTGTTGTTATTCGTCGTGGCGATGTGGGACAAGAAATTTTGGCTTTTGCGAGAGAACATGATGCGAATTTAGTTGTCACAGCCAACAGTCCCAGTCCCCGGTTTGATGATATCTGCAATCAAATAGAGGGTTCTATAGCAGTGGAAACGTTAGAGGTCGAACCATTTTTTGACTATGATGGCTATATTGACCTGAAACGGTTCTCGCGCTATTGGAAAGTGGCTCAAAATTATGTTTTTGAATAGCTAAATTAGCGATCGCTTTTTCTAGCAACAGACGCAAGATTTTGCGATCGCAACTCTAACTATTAAATTTTCTGACTACCTTCTCGTGCTAAATTATTAAGGCTTGGTGTTGGGAAACTCCGGTGAAATTCCGGGACTGTGCCGCAGCTGTGATGGGATCGCTCAAGTCAGAATGCCAACTCTCAAGATGTCACACTCACCATCTACTCCCTGCGTTGCACGGGGAAGGAGTACCAAGTTTGCTTTCTGGATTTGCCACTTGTCCTGGCTTGTTTTATGCTACACCCGCCGCCGATGGTATATTATCTCGCATTAGAATACCAGGTGGAATTATTAGTAGTCAGCAGTGCCGTGCGATCGCAGATATAGCAGACCAGCATGGTGGTGGCTATGTTGATGTCACTAATCGAGCTAACCTACAAGTCCGCGAAATTCGCACGGGGATCAATAGTGAGGTTTTGCAGCATTTACAGGATATGGGATTGGGTTCTCGCAATTCTGTTGTAGACCACATCCGTAATATTATGACCAGCCCAACTGCTGGTATTGACCCGCAAGAATTAATCGACACTCGTTCTTTTGTCCAAGATTGGGATAATTATATTGCCGCACATCCGGCGCTTTCGGGACTGTCGGCAAAGTTTAGCGTTTGCTTTGATGGTGGTGGAATTATTCGGGTGTGCGATCGCTTGAATGATATCCTATTTGCTGCTGTCTTAGTCGATGCTGATGTTTACTTCCGCCTCTATCTCAGTGTCGGGGCAAAGGGTCAACCGCCCAGCGATACGGGGATTTTGTTAACACCAGAGCAATGTTTACCTGTCTTAGCAGCTTTAACAGAGGTCTATCTAGCTCATAGTAATACTACAAATAATCGTCGGCTACGTCTCTTAGAGTTATTGAATACTTTGGGTTGTGAAAATTATCTCCAAGAAGTTCAGCAGCGTCTACCTTTTTCTCTTTTATGCAGTAACCTAACCCCCCAAACCCATTCCCTGGTAGAGAAGGGGGAGGAATTCTCTAATCTTTTGCAAGGAGAGGGGAAATATCAGCATATTGGCCTCCATACCCAACGTCAGCAAGGCTTATTTTACATTGGTGTCATCTTACCCCTTGGACGGTTGGAGAGTAACCAGATGAAGGGTTTGGCAGATTTAGCAGCAAAATATGGTAGTGGCACTCTTCGGTTAACCCCCTGGCAAAATTTGCTGCTAACAGATATTCCTCAGCAATGGGTTGCTGATGTTCAAAATGAAATTGCTTTCTTAGGATTAGATACCTCAGCAACTAATATCAAGAGTGCGTTAATTGCCTGTTCTGGAAACAAAGGTTGTGCCTCTTCTGCCACGGACACTAAAAGTCATGCGCTGGCATTAGCAGAATATCTTGAAACTCGCGTTACTCTGGATTGCCCAGTTAATATCCACTTTACTGGCTGCGAAAAATCCTGCGCCCAGCATAGCAAGAGTGATATTACTTTGCTCGGTGTCAGCATTGAGGATGGCAATGGAACTGTAGAAGGCTATCACGTTTATGTTGGTGACAGCGAGCATAAATTTGGACGGGAAATATATCAATATGTGACTTTTGCCGAACTACCTGCATTAATAAAGCGGATGCTAGATGTATATAAAATTCAACGCTTGAATCTCGATGAATCCTTCAGGGAATTTAGCAATCGATGTGCGATCGCTCAATTACAACTGTGATTCAATAAACACTTAGGTTCCCTTCTGCCTGCTAAACTAATCAATCCAAAATCGAATGCCCGACTATATCCGAGATGCCAACGAAATTTACCGTAATTCTTTTGCAATCATCCGGTCAGAAGCAAACCTAGATATGCTGCCACCAGATGTAGCAAAAGTTGCAGTGCGTCTTATTCATGCCTGTGGGATGACGGATATTGTTACTGACTTGGGGTATTCACCAACAGCAGTGCAATCTGCAAGGGCAGCGCTAGCAGCAGGAGCGCCAATTTTATGCGATTGCCGGATGGTTGCTGATGGCGTTACTAGGCGACGGTTATCTGCAAATAATCAAGTTATCTGTACCCTCAACGAGTCGGAAGTCCCAGAAATTGCCCAGCGTCTGGGTACTACAAGATCGGCAGCAGCCTTGGAATTATGGCGATCGCATCTGGAGGGATCGGTAATTGCAATTGGTAATGCACCCACAGCACTATTTAGACTCTTAGAAATGCTCGACGAGGGAGCTAACAAACCTGCGATTATCTTAGGCTTTCCAGTGGGATTTGTTGGTGCAGCCGAATCGAAAGCGGCGCTGGCAGCAGATAGCAGGAATGTACCATTTTTAACATTACATGGTCGGCGCGGTGGAAGTGCGATCGCAGCCGCCGCAGTTAATGCCCTGGCAACGGAGGAAGAATAATGAGCAAAATCAAAGGTCGTCTCTATGGAATTGGTGTAGGCCCTGGCGATCCAGAATTATTGACTCTGAAAGCATTACGGCTATTACGTGCGGCTCCTGTTATAGCCTATCAATCAGCCACAGATAAAGAAAGCATCGCTAGAGCGATCGTGGCGCAATATCTTCCTGGCAATCAAATCGAGGTGTTGTTTCATCTCCCCCGCGCTTTAGAACCAGAAAAGGCCAAGTCTATTTATGACAACGAAATTCAACCAATCGCCGACCATTTAGCCGCAGGTCGAGATGTGGTGGTGCTATGCGAGGGAGATCCATTTTTCTATGGTTCATTCATGTACGTTTTCACGCGGTTATCTGAAGAGTACCCAACAGAAGTTATCCCCGGAGTTTCCTCACTGATGGCTTGTCCGGTAGCTTTGGGTGTACCTTTCACTTACTACACCGATATTCTCACAGTCTTACCCGCCCCATTACCAGCAGAAGAACTGACTACACATTTGTTGATGACTGATGCAGCAGCAATTATGAAGCTAGGTCGCCACTTTACCAAAGTACGAGATATTCTGCATAAATTAGGGTTAGCATCACGGGCAAGATATATTGAGCGGGCATCAACATTACAGCAACGCATCATACCCTTGGATGAAGTTGATCCAGATAAAGTACCCTATTTCTCAATGATTGTGATCCCAACTAAGAATCGACTATAAATACAAGACGCGATTCATCGCGTCTCTACAAGGGGGGATTAAAAAAACGATGCCTGCGGCGGGCTAGGCCTACGCATTCCCATTCTGCAAACAATATTAATTGGCGTAAATGCCGAAAACCGCGTTCGCATAATGACTAACAAGTAGGCATCATTCACGATGCAATGATGCTAATTGCTTTGCAATGATTTAGACTTTACCATAAAGAAATACTTCAAAAAAAATTGATGGCTTCTAATAGCACCTTCACTCCTGATGCGATCGCTGCTGGCTTTCATGCCCTATCCGATCCCCTAAGAATTCAGGTCTTAGAACTCCTACGCTCTCAAGAACTATGCGTGTGCGACCTATGCGACCACCTGGGAACCACTCAGTCTAAACTGTCTTTTCACCTCAAAACCCTGAAAGAAGCGGGTTTGGTTCGCGCTCGTCAAGAAGGGCGCTGGATTTACTACAGCCTCAATCTGCCGCAATTTGTTGCTTTAGAGCAGTATCTAGCAGAATTTCGTCGCTTTAGCCCAATATTACCTATTCGTCCCCCCTGCGAAACTTAAATATTCATCAATTTTTTTTGTAATATTTTGTTTAATTTTAATTTTATAGGCATTGACAAATCAATTTTTTTTGAAATGATGGGTATATACTCTTGATATAACTCACCGAATTTTAGATTTTCAATTTTGGATGTTGGATTGAATAATCTGAAATTCCTGCTTTAAGCTCCTGCATTCATGTATGGGGTTAATTCTAATGAACAAAAAAACTGCAAAACGCCTCTCTTTTATTGACCGCTTTCTAACCTTATGGATTTTTTTAGCAATGGCCATCGGTGTTGGCTTGGGCTATTTCTTTCCTGGAGTAGAAGCGTTTATCAACCAGTTCCAGGTGGGAGCAACCAATATACCAATTGCCATCGGGTTAATTCTGATGATGTACCCGCCCCTAGCCAAGGTGCGATACGAAGAGTTAGGGGATGTATTTCGCAACGGAAAAATTCTTGGTGTATCACTAATTCAGAATTGGATCATTGGGCCAATTTTGATGTTTGCTCTGGCGGCTATTTTCTTACACGGTTATCCAGAATACATGACGGGATTAATTCTGATTGGATTAGCCCGTTGTATTGCAATGGTAGTTGTGTGGAGTGACTTGGCACGAGGCAATACAGAATACACAGCTGGATTGGTTGCCTTCAACAGCATCTTTCAAGTTATCTTTTATAGTCCTTATGCCTGGTTTTTTATCACTGTATTACCGCCACTTTTTGGCTTACAAGGTAGTGTTGTGAATGTCAGCATTGCCGAGATTGCTGAAAGTGTATTTATCTATCTTGGTATTCCCTTTTTAGCTGGATTTTTCACTCGTTACTTCTTAGTAAAGGTGAAAAGTAAGCAGTGGTATCACGAGGAATTTGTGCCTAAAATCAGCCCGATCACGCTGATTGCTCTGTTATTTACAATCGTCGTTATGTTCAGCTTGAAAGGGAATTTGATTGTTCAGATACCCTTAGATGTGGTGAAGATTGCAATTCCGTTGATCGTCTACTTCATCATCATGTTTCTGGTCAGTTTTTACATGGCTTGGCGCGTTAAGACGGACTATTCTAGAGCAGCAAGTGTAGCATTTACATCGGCAGGAAATAATTTTGAACTTGCGATCGCAGTTGCGATCGCAGTGTTTGGGATTAATTCGGGTGTTGCTTTTGCCGCCGTTGTCGGGCCTCTGGTGGAAGTGCCTGTGTTGATTGGTCTTGTTAATGTTGCTTTCTGGTTTGAAAAACGTTATTTCACAACACCGGAATCGAGAGCCTGATAAGTTTAGTCCACAATTATTCCCACGAGTTGAACTATGAAACGTGTAATGTTCGTCTGCAAAAAGAATTCTGCCCGTTCTCAAATGGCGGAAGGCTTTGCTAAAACCCTTGGTAAGGGAAAAATTGAAGTGATTAGCTCTGGATTAGAAGCAAGTCAAGTCAGACCAGAAGCGATCGCCACCATGAGAGAAATTGGTATCGACATTACCGATCAACACTCCAAACCCCTTAGTGATTTCCAAGCACAAGACTTTGATGTAGTGATTTCTTTGTGTGGCTGTGGCGTGAATTTACCGCCAGAGTGGGTTATGCAGGAAGTATTTGAAGATTGGCAATTAGACGATCCAGCAGAACAACCAGAAATTTTTCCTAGAGTCCGCGATGAGATTAAAGAACGGGTGACTCAATTAATTAAGTCTGTGAATAAAGAAATTACACCTGCTCAATAAAGATTGCAACTTCTTCATCTCTCCGTGTCGCGCCAGTTGCTACAAGTCGGGGAACCCGACGACAGTCGCCTCAAGTCGGGAAACCCCCCCCACAGCGCTGTCTCCCCAACGCACTGGCTTCTCTGCGCCTCTGTGGTTCCTTTTATTGGATACTTATTTCTTAAAAATCCCTAAGCAATTACCATGACGACATTTGACCATCCGCCCAGAATTTTGTTTTTGTATGGCTCCCTGCGTGAGCGTTCCTATAGCCGTCTCTTAGCGGAAGAAGCAGCACGCATCATTGAAGAATTTGGGGCAGAAGTGAAGTTTTTCGATCCACGCGAACTGCCAATATATGGTAGCGTACCTGACACCCACCCAAAGGTGCAGGAGTTGCGCCAATTAAGCCTGTGGTCGGAAGGACAGGTATGGTCTAGCCCAGAACTGCACGGTCAGATTTCTGGCATAATGAAAAATCAAATCGACTGGATTCCGCTCAGTATCGGAGCCGTTCGCCCGACCCAAGGCAGAACTTTGGCTGTCATGCAAGTAAGTGGCGGATCTCAGTCTTTTAACGCTGTCAACACATTAAGAATTCTTGGGCGCTGGATGCGAATGTTCACTATCCCCAATCAATCCTCAGTGGCGAAAGCATATCAAGAGTTTAATGAAGACGGCACAATGAAAGATTCACCCTATCGCGATCGCGTTGTAGATGTGATGGAAGAACTTTATAAGTTTTCCTGGCTACTGCGTGACAAAGTTGATTATCTCACAGACCGCTATAGTGAACGTAAAGAAAAAGCTCTCAAAGAGACAATTAAAATAGCTTCTCAATCTCTTGAAATTAACTCTAAAGTAAATTAACTATTGGACATCCAAAAAAAGATAACCTCCTGGCAGATTGAACCAGGAGATTTAAAAAAATTGATTCATCTTTACAAGCGTTGTAGCAGGCTCAAACCGTGAGTGTCAGTACCACAGGTATTGAAAAGAAAGTATTCATCAGCCAACTTTTGCACTTGTTCGGATTCCAATACGCTGGGTTTCCAAGGGTTAGGGTTATTGTAGGCGTAGAAAGTTTCCACACCATCGATTCCCTTTTGGGATGCAGCTGGAATTAAGTCAAAATGCGATCGCTTATAACGGGCTGGATGAGCCAGAACTGCCAATCCCCCAGCTTGATGAATAGCGGCAATCACGTTACTTGCCTGATATTCTTGGCCTGTAGTCGGCCTTCTTTGCAGATAGGGTTTCATGCTAGGGTGTTCTGGAGCAAAAGCGTAAGCCAAAATGTGAACTTCTATATCCAGAAGGTTAGCATTGATTTCTACGCCACTCCACAGGTAAGGAGTTGTTGCACCAGGATTACTCCACTTCCAATCTTCTAACCAAGCAAGGGCCGCTTGATAGCCGATAATGCCATGATGGTCAGTAATCGCTAATCCTTTTAGTCCAATAGCGATCGCCTGCTCCATCAATACACTCGGCTGCAACCTGCCATCCGAGTGGACAGTGTGCATGTGAAAGTTGAATAACCTTGGACAACTGTATGCATCAATGTTCTGGAATACTTGCTTCAAAAGTTCTGCCGAAGCAGTAGTCCGGGCCAAATTTACAGCCATAACCCCCTCTGAATAAAAATATATATTCTTAACACACTAAAACGCCCTATTTACGGATGAGAAATTTCCAACACTGTAAATTAGTGTATTGGTGGCTACTTTCTCAGCTTTTTCAGCAAATTTTTCAATATGTTAAGACTACGTTAGCAAATCTTAACCTCAGTAGTCATGGGTAGTTTGAACTACTTTAAAGGTAAGTAGTAAAAAATATTGCATATAAAATTTTACAAATAAGCCTATATTATTTATGCTAAATAGCTTGTCTTTAAAGGCTTAGGAGAATAATTTTCTCAAATCAGTCTGAGATTTAAATATATATCACGTGTTAAAAAAACAGAAATCTCAGTAATTATGCTAACTTTTATTTCATTTAGTAATGACTACAGTGTAGGCGGAGCCCGCCGCAGGCACCGCATAAGTGAGTTTATAATCGCTCTCCAAAAACTAGCGATGTCTACGACGGGCTATGCCTACGCTTGCGGCTCATTATACTCCCCGCGCAATTCCAAAAGAATCTCCCTTCAACGTCACCCCAAGCGGTTCTATTACCACCTCGCGGCTAAGGGATGCTTCAACCTTGCCGGCAATCACAGCTGTTAGCTGATGTTCTCTTGCGAGAATGACAATCCTTTCTGCATCCTGCTCAGATTCCGTATAGAATGCAAATCCGGCTCCGTAATTGAACACGGAAAGCATCGTCTCTGCCCCGCCCTCAAGATGACCCTCAACAAAAGTAAATATCTCCGGCACTGGGAGCATTGTTTTGATGACGTACCGAAGTGGCTTCACCGACCGCATCAGCTTCTGCCAACCATGACCAGTGATATTTTCCATCGCGGTGGGGCGAATTCCTTCGCCAAGCACCGCCTGTACAAGTGGCGTGTAGAGATAGGATGCTGCATTCATCGCTTCCCAAAACTCCTGCCCACTCGGAAGTTTTGTTCTATAGCCATCAGGAAGAGACTCAGTGAGCTTTCGCAATGGGGTAAACCCGTTTTCATGGGGGCCAGAACTCTCAACAAGAACAATAGTATTTCCGGCATCCAGACGCGAGCTATCAATGGCAGCGACACCAGGCGGCATCACGCCAAAAACCGAACCCGCAATGTCGAGCCGGCCTGGAATCATCTTAGTTTTCAGTTGAGGAGTTTCCCCTGAGAGATAGACACACCCCACTCGTTTGCACCCCTCAACGACTCCATCCAGAAACCCATCAAGGAAAGCGGGGGTAAAGATTGTTTCAGGAGTACTTGATGGCAGATAAAGACCAAGAAGTAGAGTCTGCATCCCTGATGTTGCCGCGTCGTTTGTCAAACACGAGATCATCTTGATACCGATATTCCACCAAAATCGCCGAAGTTCTTCTTCGGAAAGGTCGTCAGGGCGGGTATCGTCTGCCGTTCCTAGTCCTTCAGGGACGAGTGTTAGAGAAAGTTCTGGAGCGCCCGCTTGAATAAATGGAGCGAGGTTGAAGTTGAAAGCGTTAGCACTTGCTCCAAGACCCGACGAGGGGACGGTACCATAGGCATTTGCAAAGGTAAGTGTGCGTTTTGCAGCATCGATGAAGCGTCTTTTTGCGGCATCGAGAGTATCGTAATCGACTTGATCGAGAGCTTGAGCCATCAGGTTGCGTTTTAAGTTAGGAATGGAGATGCGATTAATAGCGTCTGTGCAAGAGTTAAAAGTTAGGAGAAGTCATAACTCCTCACTTTAAAATACCTCATCTTCAATACCACGCCACCATTCACCCAAATTCATCAAGTCTTGGTAAATATCTTCTAATTCTTTGGCGTAGACATCGTTTGTAAGGGTGGCTCGACGCTCTTGCAATTTCTTGAGGCGCAGTTGTACCAATACCCAAGGTTTAGTGATGCTATTCGTTGCTTCTATGTATTGTGCTAGTTCTTTGCTATCCATAATGTTTATATATTTTTCAAAATTACACGCTGTACAAAAGAATCATGTTGTGTATAAGTTAAATATTTGGTTTTAGGTTTTTATTAATTATTCTTTAATAGTAAATAGATCCGCGTTATAAAAGCAATTCATGTAGACGCAAATCGGCTACTCTTACGAGAACGCTTTCAGCGAACCCGCAGGGTATTGCCTTTACAATAAATGGTTTTTTAAACATTCATATTTGGTCTTTTCTGTCAATGCATAAGTCCTAATTTTGACTTTCATGCAACTACTTTTATTCAGACAGTGCCCATCCCACTACTGAAAAACAGAAAAGGGAGAAAATAAAAAGAATTTCTCCCTTTTCTGGTGGACTTTCTGCTTCAACTTTTGCAAATTAACTTATGGAGCAGCTTACTAAGAGGCATCGCACTCAGTTAAAACCAGTAATTAATTAAGCTTTAGCCAAGTTTTCAGCAGCAAAGTCCCAGTTAACCAAGTTATCTAGGAAATTCTTGATGAACGCTGGACGAGCGTTTCTATAGTCAATGTAGTAAGCGTGTTCCCAAACATCCAAGGTTAGGAGTGCCTTCTTACCATGAGCTAGAGGGTTTTCTGCATTTGGTGTTTTGATCACCTTCAGCGTACCACCATCATCAATCAGCCAAGACCAACCACTGCCAAATTGAGTTGCAGCTGCGTTAGAGAACTCTTCCTTGAATTTGTCGAAGCTACCAAAATCTTTATCAATTCTGGCTGCGAGATCGCCAGTGGGTGTGCCGCCACCATTTGGCTTCAAGGAATTCCAGAAGAAGGTGTGGTTCCAAACTTGAGCAGCGTTGTTGAAGATTCCCGCCTTAGAGGAGTCTTGAAAGGAAATTTTAATCACTTCTTCCAGAGACTTATCAGCAAGTTCTGTACCTTCAGTCAGCTTGTTGAGGTTGTCTACATAAGCTTTGTGATGCTTACCATAGTGATACTCGAAAGTTTCAGCTTTCATGCCATTTGGCTCTAAAGCATTCTTGTCGAAGGGTAGCGGGGGCTGTACAAATACCATTGTGTGAAATCCTCTCTTTACCGGTTTCCAGTTTCAAGCTATTGCAGAAGCTTGGAAAATTAACAGCTTTTATTTTTAAGGTTTTATGTCTTTAATGATGGAACATAAAACTTAACATCGTCATTCTACTACCAAAGTGAAGATAAAGTGAAGATGAAAACAAAGTACTTCGCTGATAAGTCAAATCGCTATGAATTCACGGTTATAAATAAAAATGGCTAATATCTCGTAGCGAAAGTCCAATCTGTAATTAGCATTTAGCAATTAAAGCTTTAATACTTCTATCTTTAGTAGGATTAATTGCGATGTGGTAAATCAGTCGAAAGCGAGATGATTTAATACTTAAATAATCTAATAATCTTAAAACTAAGGCTTAATAAATCACTGATGAAATTATCTTATTTTTAAATATTGTTTTGAGGATGGTAAGTGAATAATCACTCACCCACCACCCTTTGAAACTAAAAAGTTAACAGTAAATAGCAGTGATTAGCGCTGAGATAAACGCTGCTGGTAATAGTTAACAATTTGTGCCGTGACTTCAGACACATCCAAACCATCAGTTTGAACTTCAATGGCATCTGCTGCTTTTTGCAAAGGCGAAACTTTGCGTGTGCTATCTTTCCAGTCACGCTCGGCAATATCCCTTTCTAACTGCTCTAAATTGATTGCGGATTGGCCTTGTTTGTTAAAGTCTTCCTGGCGGCGACGGGCGCGTTCACTGACAGAGGCAGTTAAGAAGATTTTGACTTCGGCATCGGGGAAAACGTGAGTACCAATGTCTCGTCCTTCAGCGACTAAACCACCTTTTTTACCCCAGCTTTGTTGTTGTTTAACCAGTGCTTGACGGACAGCGCTTTGGGCTGCGATCGCAGATACAAGAGAAGTTACCTCAATGGTGCGAATTACCTGAGTAACATCAGTACCGTTAATCCAAACCTGCACGGACGATTGTAAATCCTGGGTAGGAGTAAGTTCAATTTTACACAGGTTAGTTAATTCAGCGATTGCACACTCATCATCAATAGCAATCCCCTTTTGCAGTACAAGCCAAGTGACAGCACGGTACATTGCTCCTGTATCTAAATAGACTAAACCCAAGTTTGCTGCCACTTGTCGCGCCACTGTCGATTTTCCAGCCCCGGCTGGGCCATCAATGGCGATGATGGGTTGACGATCGCGCAAGATGATATTGTCAATCAAACGTGTAGAACCAAGACGAGCTGCGATCGCCAACATTCCTTCCTCCTCAACTTTTTCTAAAGACATCAACGTAGTCGGTTCAACTAATTCAATATATTCCACTAAAATTGTGCTGACCATTGCCACTTCTTGCTGTACCACTGCTATCAACTTGTTGCTATTGCGATCGCCTGCAATGAATGCAGCTTCAGCCCGTTGCAAGCCGCGATATAATGCTGCCGCTTGTTCTTTTGCCGTTGCAGTCAAATATTGATTACGAGAACTGAAGGCAAGACCCGACGCTTCCCGCACTGTTGGACAAGCAACAATTTCTACTGGCAAATTTAAGTCAGCTACTAAGCGTTTAATAATTGCCAGTTGCTGACCATCTTTTTGACCAAAGTAGGCACGGTCAGGCTGTACCAAGTTGAAAAGCTTGGTAACAATCGTAGCGACACCTTGAAAATGACCCAGGCGAGAACGACCACACAAGCCTGTCATCATAGCAGATGGGGGTATAACTTGTGTAACCTTTGATTCTTGTATACTCTTCTGGGGAACTGCCATTTCTTCAGGAGTCGGTGCAAAAATGGCATCTACCCCAGCTTGTTCGCAAAGTTTTTGGTCTTGCTCTAAAGTCCGGGGGTAGCGTTGATAATCCTCATTAGGAGCAAATTGCAGGGGATTGACGAAAATACTCACAATCACCGTAGAATTTTCTTGCCGCGCCCGTTGGATCAAGCTTAAATGACCTTGATGCAAATTCCCCATCGTTGGCACTAGACCGACTGCCGTCTGATACCAGCCAGTTATCTCATCTAGTCTGAGATCCTCAGTAACCGCAATCAGCTTGTTTTCTGAGCAGCGTTTAGTTAAATAGCAGCGTAAAGCTGCGACTGTTGTCAGCAGGCGCACAAAAATACCCCTAGTTCTTATCGATCCCTCCCCCGTTAGTTTATATCTGAAACAGAGGTAAGAGTTGATTGAACTAGGGGAATTAAGTGATACGGAACTGGGAATTGGGAATTGGGCATCGGGCATTTAGCATTAGGCATTGGGAAAACCTCTATTGCCTATTGCCTATTGCCTCTTGCCTATAATTATTTTCCCAAAACTTCAATATGTACTGGTGCAACACCACTACCCATCATTCCCAAAATTCGAGCCGCGCCAGCAGATACGTCAATGACTCGACCCCGAATGAATGGGCCTCGGTCATTAATTCGCAGCACTACAGAACGACCGTTGCGGGTATTGGTTACACGCACTTGCGTACCAAAGGGTAAGCTGCGATGAGCAGCAGTCATTGCTTCTGGGTTGAATCTCTGACCGCTTGCAGTCTGAGTACCAGAACCGTCATAGCCGTAATAAGAAGCCATACCTCTCAAAGTGGCTTGCACTACTCCAACGGCAATCTGTTGAGGCAGCTTTGGTATTGAGACTGGTTGACGGACTGGTAAATTAGCAATTTCTTTTAGGGGAGATGCATTGCCTAGTAGCCTCCGCAGGCGATTAGTTGCTTGCAATGCATCTTCTGCCAAATTTTTGGTGGGATTGGTCTGTGCTAATCGTGTAGCTTCGTTGATTTCGACCAATTCTTCGCCATTAATTTTGATTACATAGCGATCGCCATCTTGCCGGGAGGGAGCGCTTTTGTTTTGTGCTTGATTGGCATTAGATTTTTCCCCTGCTTTCCAACTGACGGTAATTTTACTGCCGTCTACACTTTCCCGATTCAACTGGTTGATCTTAGCTGCTACTACACCAGCTATCTGAACCGGGTCATTGTCAGAGGAGCTAATCTGGTTACTCACATCTGTTACGTCGTCAGCATTCAGTGCCTTTGGTGAATTGCTAGCAATAAGGGCGTACTCTTGTACGCCCCCAGTATTTCCAATTGCACTAACTTTTTTAGATTCAAAATTCGTATTTGATACAGAACTCAAAAAGGTGAGAACAGGTATATTTCGGATAAAAAGGGTTGCCGCCTTACGTCCTCTAATGTTGTGAGGATGAATTTCTGTAATCACAGCATCCAAGGTTTGTCTCCCTGCTCTGGATTGGTACTCTCCCACCTTAACCACATCAGGGGCAGGTGATTTTTGGGATGCTAGAGCATTTCCCTTGGTGGTTTGAGTACAACCGACTGAAGGTATGCCCAAAACAGCCATAGACAGGGCAACAATAATCCACAAATGTCTTTGATTCATGCGTCCGTTTTTGAAAGCGACTGTAGAACTTTAAGTTTTATAAATTGCGGGATTTTTCACTCGTGAAAGTGATTTCCCTTCTGAAAAACTCGAACTCGTTCCGTTTTCACTTTGTTATTTATAACTCGCAACAGACTAACACGAACCTTTTGGCTTGGGGATCAGGGTTTTAGCGTAATTATCGACTGCTTAATCAAATTAAAGTTCCAAATTTAAGGTTGAAACCTTTCTCAAGGGCGGACTTTGGCTATGTAACGCTTTTTTCTGCAACTCAAAAATTTCTTAAAAAAACTTTACGCTTGTTGCACCCCAAAGTGACGACACCCTATTGACTTCTGTTCTAAAGGCTCATTACTATTCGTGTATTCTAGATAACATGTATTTTCACTATTTCCTATAAGAAGATAATATAACTTTAATTAAATGGCATCGGCATAAATACTTAAAATCGTTTATTTAATTAAATATTTAGATTTCCCTATGAATAAGTCGTGATATGAGTTACATCTACAATAATTATGCAAATTAGTTTGAGTTTAAGATGTTTTTTCTACTTAGATTAATCATGACTTTTATTCCCCATAAGTAAACGTAGATGAGTGATTAATATTACCTTTAATTACCGTATTACTGAGTATAAAATAAAGAAGGATACTCAACCTAATATTTTTTGTGATTAATGATAAAAAAATTAGAAAATCTTCGCGATCGCTTATAAATCAATTTTTGGTTGTATCAAAAAGAACAATAGCTATTTTTGGTACTAAGTAATTGTTCAAAGATGATTTTTTAGAGCAAGCTAGCTTTTTCAAAATCTTTGCGGCTGTAAGTATGTACGCCTGCACCCCTACTATATATAGTGAGTATTTTGGGGAGTGCTATCAGCGTGATGACAAGCCAAGTAAATCAGAGAGATTTAGAAATAGATTCATCGCCATTATTAGCTGTTCTTCAGGAATTGCATTCTCAGTACAAGTTCCTGCAAGAGGGTGCAGTAGCTAAATATATTCCAGAATTGGCAAAGGTAAACCCGGATTTGTTCAGCATTTGCATTGTCACAGTAGATGGTCAGATTTACAAAGTTGGCGATTACGACCAACTTTTTACCATTCAGTCGATTTCTAAAGTATTTGCTTATGGACTTGCCTTAGAAGATCATGGACTGGATTACGTTTTAACAAGAGTTGGCGTAGAACCGACAGGCGATGCATTTAACGCGATCGTTTTAGATGAGCAATCGAAGCGACCTTATAACCCAATGGTAAACGCTGGTGCGATCGCAACCACTAGCTTAATCAAAGGTTCTGGCCCAACAGAACGTCTTAACCGAATGCTGGATATGTACAAGCGATATATTGGCCGGGACGTGTTCGTTGACATTTCAGTTTTTACCTCAGAACGCAGTACCGGACATCGCAACCGTGCAATGGCGCATCTGATGCTCAACTTTGGCATGATTGACCGGAATATTGAAGAGTCGCTGGATCTTTATTTCCAGCAGTGTGCTGTGATAGTGAATTGCGAAGACTTAGCAGTGATGGCGGCTACTCTAGCTAACAAAGGTATGAACCCCATCACCAAAGAACAGGCGGTAGATAAGCGTTACATCAAAGATATTCTGAGTGTGATGTACACCTGCGGAATGTACAACTTTGCAGGTGAGTGGGCTTACAAAATTGGTCTTCCGGCAAAAAGCGGAGTTTGTGGTGGGATTATCGCGGTTGTACCCAATAAGATGGGTATTGGGGTTTTTTCACCCCTGCTAGATGTGCGTGGTAATAGTGTGCGCGGGGTGAAGGTGTGTGAAGAACTTTCCCAACGGTTAGGTTTACATCTATTTGATTGTTCAGGTTCAGACGCGAAATTTGATTAAAGAAGGCAGATTGTGCAGCGTGTCGTAAGACAAGGTAGGAAGCAGGAGGTTTCATCTCAGTTGGAGATTGGAACCTAGAGTTTTGCGCTATTTGAAGTCATTTATTACTTTTTCTAAATACTTTGTGGAAGCAACTTCTGCTTGAGAGCGGATAATTAACTCTGGCATTGTTAATGTAGAGCGAAGCTGGCAGTACAAGCGAATGGTATGTTGAAGCGATCGCGCAATTTCTTCTTGATCATGTTTAGCGGGAATAGTCTGACGAAAATCGTTCAAGTAAGACGGAATTTCCCTTTCCAGATTTCTTACACCGCGTGCAAGCAGCCCAGATTGCACCTTAGCTAATGGGGCTAGAACTTGCCCACGCAGAAAAGAAAGAAAATCAATGACTTCAAAAAGTTCACCTCTTCCTAATTTAGTTGCACCATAGTGTACCCACACCCAAAAGCGGTCTTCAATCCACTGTGGGTCAAAGGGTGGATAGTCCCGCGGGTTCTCTGAAACAACTAAGGTTAGTAGATTTCCCCGCTCCCATAGAATAATCGGATTTTCTACGCGGTCTGTTTGAAAATCTTTTAAAAGCAAAAACTTCAAATCGACGTGTACAAGAGGACTGTCATACAGACAGATTAATAATCTGGGTTCGCCAACGTGTTCACCAGTAAAAGCTGCCAGCAATTTTCCCAGTCTGCTGGCTAAAAGCTGACGCTCTTTTAAAACTTGCTGATAATGAACATCATCTACAACAATAATGAGATCGAGGTCTGAGTACTCATCCATTTCTCTACTCAAATAGGAACCACCGATGGCTACACCTAGCAAGCGGTCATCTGTCTTCAACTTTGCGAGAATCTGCTCTAAAAGCTTTCGTTGGGGTTCGGGAACAGCCATACTATTTCCAATTTCATTAGCGATCGCAAAATAACTATATATATAGTCAGATATAGCGGTTCCCGCATGGGTAAGGTACAAAAAGAAATAATAGATACTGGTAGGGGCGCACAGCTAGCTGTGCGCCTATGGTCAAATTTTAAATTATCTCTCTTCGCATGTTCATCCAACTTTCTAGCTAGTTTACAATTCTTCTGCTTGGGTAAGCGGGAAGATTTCACCAGCTAAATAAGACTGAAAGTGCTTTTGAAAGTACAACCAGGAAGTCATATCTTCCCCATCTATCAATGCTTTTGGGGCTTGTTTATATAGAGGAATACGGTTATTAATTTCGTCTTGCAGCAGTGGGGGCAGTTCTGTTAAACCATTGACTTTGCTGCCAACAGCACTGTAGATTAGTTGACCGGGGCGATCGCCCATTTTCATCCAGGGAAGCCATTGACCAATCCGATCCCAACTCAGTTTGAGTTCAGAAACTGAGGGAAGCGCTGAGTTGAATAAATCTGCGGTTGGCACAGTCAATTTAAACAATTCTGCCGCCTGATAAATTGGATTTGGGCTGTATTCGGCAAATTTGGGATCGTCTGCTAGGGGATTGGGGTAATAGGGAAATATGTCAAAAACGAAGGTTGTGCTGTCACCATCTACTTGTGCAGGAAAATTTCCCTCAAACTTACCCTGCACTGGATTATTGGCAACGTGGATTACCGGAACTGTCTCGTTTGTCCAAGGATTCTCCCATTTGCGTAAGACTTCATCGGTTTTTGGGTTGAGGTAGTAAGTCAGTTCTCTAGAAGTAAAATCCCAGCTACCCTCTGCTGTGGGAATACATCGGCTAACGCTCAATCCCAGCATTTTAAACAGGAGTTGTCTTTTCTCGCCGGGGATAAAGGCATAAATCTTACCTTTCCAAATCAGGAAAGTGGATTCGCTAGGGTCGAGGGAAGAACGAGTTTTAACCCAGTGCTGCGCTTCAAGTTCTTGAATTTGAGCAACCATCTAAAGTATCCTTAGTGTTTGGATAACAAAAGGATAAGCTAACCAGCATTAAAGTTGCATTTTTGTCATTTGTCATTTGTCATTTGTCAAAAACTAATGCCCCATACTTCCCTACGGGATGCTGTGCTTCTCCAAAGGAGTATGACTGCTCTCAGTACCAATACCCAATACCCAATACCTTCATTAATTAAACTGATTCAGAAAGTTGCTCATCCAGACGGCGAAACAAAAACACCCAAAGAGGTAGGGAACTGTTAATCGCAATTAGTCGCACTAAATGACCAGTTGTGACAATTTCAACATTATGATTCAATGCCAGGGAAACCAAGATCATTTCTGCCGATCCTCCTGGTGCTGTGACTAGCAAACAGGTTAACCAGTCCCAAGAGGTGAATTGCATCGCAAGTATAGCAGCGATCGCTCCGGCGATGAGAGTCATCCCTACAGACATCAAGGCATAGCCAACAGTCCGCTTCTGAAAGTTGGGTTTGTCTCCCCAATACTCACCAATGGTAATTCCCAGAAGCATTTGACCCAATAAGTTAATTAAAGGCGGTGGACTAAAACTAATATCACCCACAAAAGGCAGCCAATGTAGCAGAGGATTAAACCCGATACCAATTAACAATGCACCAAAGAAATCGCCGGCAGGAATTTTAAATAATATAGCTGGATAAACTACTAATGCAGTGATTAGGAGTATTAACAAGAGTAATTCTAGTTGAGATGGATCGAGATTGAGCCAATCCGCGTTGATTGGGAGTGTTTGCGGGTAGTAATTACCAGCTGATGTCTTAGCGATGAAGGGGATCAAAACAACTACTGAAGTGACGCGAATCGCCTGAACTAGGGCAACTAAGCTGACATTTTTATTGTAATCGGCAGCGATCGCTGCCATAATTCCGACACCACCAGGAACAGTAGCCAGCATTGCTGTCAATAGGTTAGTTTTGCTGAGGCGGGCATACATATAACCAATACAACTTCCACTTAGCAGCAGAAACAAGGTCAGAAAAATAAATATGGGAATACCAGAAGCAACACTAGCTAGATTACCGTGGGTATTGGAAGCGCCGACAGTTAAGCCTACAAGTGCCATTCCCACTTTTCTAGCAGTGCGGTTAGGTTGAGGATAATATTGATAAAAAATTCGACACCCTTGAAGAACTACTGTACCAGCAGCAATCCCGCCAAATATCCAGGCAATCCTGCCAATTTGGAACTTGGCGAGGAGTAAACCCAGAGGTAATGCCAGAAGCATTTCCAAGACAAGGACAATTAATTGCTTCGTAAATAGCTGTTGTTTGGTAACAACAGGATTTTCATGGGTGTGTTCTTCTAGGCTGGGAGCAACACTTACGCTTTGATTCATCAATACAAGCTTTTTTATTAATTTAACTTATGTACTAAAGCTAACGCGATCGCACAACATAAATAGAGTCTATCAAGCCAAGTTTACTAGGATCGTAGTAAGCACTTTAGCGTTCAAATCAATCATTAAAGTCCTGACTAGGAAGTTATTCATCTATTAAAGTTAGTTTAGTGGACTACTAGATGTAAATTTACCGCGTGTTGCCTTCAAACAAAAATACCTATAGAGAGAGCATAAGGGCACAATGAGAGAGCGGAGTATATGTACGGCTGGACAAAAGCCGAGGTTTTAGGACATTAATTATTGAAATGATAAATAAATACGCCTGGGTTAAGGATAATCGTAGGTTGGCTTGAGCAAAGAAACCCAACAATTAACTCTTAATGTTGGGTTCCGTTCTTTAAGCCAACTTACACAGTTTAAAGTTTTTATGGCTAACTGAACCGTATTGAATGATAAATAAATATAGTGTTATAGGACTCATATTTGATTGCGTGAAAAAACTCCGTATAACTCAAAAAGCCTTATTTCCTATTGCCTTCTTACACAAGATAGTTATTCAAATCAAGTAAATGTGAGCATATACTTTTTTTAATTTTCTCTCGGACTTGATATTCTTTTAGTCCTAACTAACACGAGAGCTTCTCTATAAAAAACTTCTACCCAATTTCTTGAGCTATAAGTGTCAACTATCCATTGTGGTGTGACAATTGATGAAGAAACATGAGCTTTTTTCAACGTGAAAGCTATGCAAGTTTTGCATTATACCCTTTTTACTCTCCTCTTTTGTTTAAGTCCCGATAAGGGTTTTAGCCTAGTTCATTAATATTACATAGTTTGATTTTATTGTGCCAACTTACTTGTTATTCATTACTAATAACCTCTAAACCTGTCCTAGCTATTGATTTAATATCAACACCCTGATCGTTTAGCAGCACTACTATAGTGGTATTTTGATTGGGGAGATATGCCAGCAATGTTGTGAAACCATAAGCTATACCACTATGGCCAATTGCTGTTTCCAAAGGAGATGAGAACCGTTCTACACCTAACCCATAACTATAGCTTTCACCATTATCTTTAAATTTCAGCATTTATTTCATCATCTTCGAGGAAAGTAAGCTTTTTTTGACAAATAACGCTTTAGCAAACTTGGCTAAATCCTCTGCTGTTGAAATCAATCCACCATCTCCTAAACCGTTGCCATCATTGACTTCGGCGTAGCTATCTAGCTTACCATCCTTATTGCGATCGCTATAACCTGTAGCTACTTCTCCAATTGTCGGTTCGCGCAATTCTGTAAAGGTGTGTTTTAATCCTAATGGTTTTAAAATCTGAGTGCGGATTGCTTGTGCGAGAGTTTCTCTAGTTAGATTTTCAACGATCAGTTCTAAAAGAATGTAGTTGCAATCAGTATAAATAAATTTTTCTCCAGGATTTGCCTGCGGTTGTTCCTGGTACATATACTGCATAGCTTCTCTGGCTGTCCAAGGCTGTGATCGGCTTCTTTTGGCAGTAGCTTGAATAAACTCTTTTGTATTCAGGTATTCAGCAACACCACTGGTATGGTTGAGTAGTTGACGAACTGTAATTTTGTCGCTGTTGACAATATGAGGAGTGATGCGATCGCGCGATCTAATTCGATCTTCCTTTGCTCCACTAATTTCAGCACAACCACCGCCATAAAAGTTTTACTCATACTGGCAATGGAAAAGCCATCTGTGCGTTTCATCGGAGTTTTAGTTGACAAGTTATTGACACCAGATGCTCCCACCCAAGAACCTTGAGGTGTAGAAATATACATTACTGCGCCAGGGATTTTTTCTTCTGCAACTATCTCATTTAAAAGTGTCTGTAACTGAGAACTTTTTCCAACGATGGAGGTAGATGTGACTTGTTTAGCAAAAGATTTTTCAATTACTCTTTGACTAATGTTATTACTCAATAAATATCCTGCAAAACCAAGGGAAATCACAAAGACTATTGCAAATAAAGTTTTTCTGAAAGTCAAAAATATTAGGTTCATTTTACTTCCTAAATAGAAACCTACCCGATTTAGATCGACTGCACAAAGTAGTTAGTGAGAATCAAAGAGACATCTGATATACAAATAGCATTACTCTATTCCCAGATTAGTATCAAAATTTCGATTTACCAACTCTTACATAAATTTGACAATGCCAACTAAAAGCAAAACCAAAGCCACTGTTTGGGTAGTGGAAAAAGGTCAAGTACGGCCTCGTTTAGATCATCTCACTACTGAGGAACCTTTAGAAATTCGTCTTGTTCCTTTCCAGAAGACGGTAGCTGTAACAATGCGGACACCTGGTGCAGATTTTGAACTAGCAGCTGGTTTCCTCTACAGTGAAGGAGTCGTTAGCCGCAGAGAAGATATCCGACGTATAAGCTACTGCGTTGATGAATTAGTAGATGGTGAGCAACGCCATAATATTGTAAATGTAGAATTGCGGGATGGGTTGATTCCAGATTTACAGCCTTTGGAGCGTCATTTTTATACTAGTAGCGCCTGTGGGGTGTGTGGTAAAGCTAGCCTTGAGGCTTTGCGTCTGCGAGGATGTCCAGTGATTCCTTCTGGCCCGACAGTAACACCTGAGATCGTATACAGCCTACCTGATAAGCTCCGGGCTGCTCAAGGTATCTTCACAGCTACAGGAGGTTTGCACGCTGCGGCTATCTTCGATACTCAAGGCAATTTGTTAAATCTGTGGGAGGATGTTGGACGACACAATGCTTTGGATAAATTGATTGGTACAGCTTTTCTCAGTGACGAATTACCTTTAAATAATTGTATTGTGCTGGTAAGTGGACGCTCTAGTTTTGAGATTTTGCAAAAGTCTACAACTGCTGGAGTTCCCATTGTTTGTTCTGTTTCTGCTCCCAGCAGTTTGGCGGTATCTGTAGCCAAAGAATTCGGGATTACCTTAATTGGATTTCTGCGCGGAGAACGATTTAATATTTACACTGGTTTGCAAAGAATTAACGCTGTTTAAGAACACTTTTATAGTGGCGTAGCGAGGCTAAATTGTTGCAAAAAAAATGTAGGTTTGGTTGAGGTTTTTTGATGAAAATTCTAAATCACAAAGACGCGATAAATCGCCGTCTCTACAATAATCAGTATTTTGTAGAGACGGCTATGAATAGCGTTCCTTATCTTAACCGATCCGATCAATGTTGGGTTTCGCGTTGCTCAACCCAACCTACATCTAATGGACTATTTTAGCTGTGTCATGCCACTACGAAATAGAAAATATATACAGGGGTTTTTAATCCTGTATTTTAGCTGTCTTTAGCCAAGATATTGAACCGTTAATTGCTATAAATAGCAAAATTACATAAAGAAAAGCAATAAGTTTAACTTCTTTAACGTAGTACAACCAAATACCAATAACATCAACGATGATCCAGTAATACCAGCTTTCAATCCTTTTTTGCACCATGAGCCACATAGCAGTAAAACTCATGATTGTTGTGAGTGCATCTAAGTAAGGAAAAGAAGCTTTTTCTAGAAATATTGCAGGGAGTAATAGGTGAATTTGACTCATCAAAGCTCCCGTTGCAAACGAAATTGCTATTGTGATTGCCGCAATCAAAACAATTTTACGCGGTGGACTATATCGAATCAGCAAAACTTTACCATAATCAGGTGTACTCCATCGCCACCAGCCATATACACTAACAACTAAATAGTAGATTTGTTCTAAAAAATCCGAATACAAACGGATTTGATAGAAAAGTGCCATATATAGCAATACACTTACTATCCCAACAGGCCAAGTCAGAATTTTTCTTTGAGAAATTAGCCACGCCGACCATAAATAAAAGACCGTTCCCAAGAGTTCTATGTAGCTCATGGGATATCCTATCAGATTGAAAGCTATAGTATTTACACTCCAAAATTCCAGCATATTGATGCACTTTATCAAATAATTTTATTGAAAAATAGCTCTCCTAAGTTGGTATACTTCTGGTAACAAGACAATACTTTTTTAACAATACTAATACGTGTCATGAGGTCGCCAGACAAGCGAAAAAATGGAATTTTTCTCACAATTAAATCGCTCTCAATTTGTTTTTGAAATATGCTACGGTTTGCTTCTCCAGAGCGATCCCAGGTATCATCGTAGGGTATATCTAGATCGCAAAAAAACACTAAATCATAGCGCGATATGGCTTGATGGGCAAGTTCTGCTAACTCTAGGGCGACAGTTTTGTGGTAACACAACGAGAATTGATAGGTTGTCAAGGCATTGGTATCTGTAAATAAGTACTGGTTTGCTTGCAATAATAAGGCTTCTTCACGTTCTAAATGCCCTTTGGCAATCTCCACAAGTTGCAAGAGCGAAAGTCGTCTGTTGATTTGATTTTTTTCCCAATACTCGCGCCCGTACTCCGGCATCCATACAGTGTTGTACTCTTTAGCTAATTGTGATGCAATGGTGGTTTTACCAGTTGAAGGAGCGCCCAGAAAAACAATGTTAGCGATCAGATCGCGGTATACATCAGGATGTAAATACTCCCGCAATGCGTAAGTGTCTGTTCTGACTTGCGTTCCTGAAATTGGAAAAATTTTGCGATCGCAATCCACAAGTCGATTAACTGCTCCTAGTGCCTGGCTTACGTGTTCGCCGTAAAATTCACTACAGTAAAAGTGAGTAATTTTTTTTGATTCCAGTTGTTTCAGGATGTAATCTTCATGCATTTTCTTAATCTCAGGAGTGTCCCCAACCTCAGTTGGGCCATCCCAAGCTTCAATCACCTGGATTTGGGGATAAATTTTCCGCAGCCAGTTTGCTCGAACGGTTAAAGGAATCGCAGTCACCTCTGGACACTCATAAATCATCACCAGCACTTCATCCATCTCTGCTAAAGCAGTTTCAATTACCAATTGATGCCCTTTGTGGAGAGGTGCGTATTTGCCTAGCGTGAGTCCGCATTTACCAGCCATAATTTTGACTTTCCTTAGCTTTATATTTGAATTACACTAATGTCTATTTAAAAAACTTGGAAACATTGGACTTATAACTTTTGGTTGATGAGCTTGTTAGTTAATTAGATGAAAATTTTGCTGTAATTTATAAAATATTAAGCAAAAAATATGTCCAAGATCGCAATTATTGACTTGCAGCCTGACAATCAAGTTGAAGAACGTGAAGTGTCTGAGGCAGTTATGGCGGTAGTCATTGGAGGAATTCAAGTTAAGCTTCTAGGTAATAATATTCTGGATGCGACATTCAAGGGTTTTACATTGACGATTTAAATTTGGCAACATATCGCTTGGGGAAGGGGTAAATTCAAACCTTTTCCCCTTAATCCAAAGAAGTTACTTACATAGTAGTAATAATAAATACCTTTTATGGTGTGTGACTGCCGCTATGCAATCACACAAAAAGACAAAGGTGCCGGTTCCTTTCTCTTGATCCTCTCTTTGGCGGAGGTATTATTTTTCAGACAAATTTTTTAATATACGGAATGACTCAAGTATGGTTACACTACCGACATAGTAATCACTGTTGGTGGAATACCGAGCGATGTATAAAAATCTTAAAAGATTTACTGCTATTTTTCTGTTGGTCTTTCTGTTGATTGTTTCTATCAACTTTGTAGTAATTGCTCAAAATAGTTCAGATGGCCCTTCTGTAAATTTTGCATCGCCTCAGATATGTTCAGTGCCTCCTGGTCTGAAAACTCAACAAGTCATTGCCGACAATGGTCGTAATCTAGTTAAGATGGGCGATCGCATCAGGGTAAGAGTTGAAGGATTATCAGCAGCAATCAAAAATACAACGGCTAATGCCAGCAATTCATTTGATCCTCGACAATTAGTGTTGTACCTGGATGGTTATGAACTAGAGGATGTTCACGGAGAACCAGTCATCGTCATGGTTCCGGGTAAAGATCAACAAAAAATTGTTGATGATAATTGGTTAGCTTTTCGGCTTGAACGTACCGATTCGTCTCAAGCTGCATGGAATACGCTTCTTAGCCAGACAAATAGATACAGTATTAACGTAATAGCGGGGGTAGGCTGTCCCAGAAAACTGGCGATTCCGGTGAGCAATCCTCTATCACCTCCTCAATTAAAAATAGTTCTGTTATCGTGGCGATTTTGGCTGTGTCTGCTTCTAGTGCTGTCTATTATATTAATATTTATTAGATATTGCCGAAGCACTCTTCGTAGCCCTGGAATAGAAGGGGTTTACTCTAAAAAAGAGGTGATTGGTAGCCAAGAATTGTTGATTCCAGAAAAGGCGGAACTTGAAAAAGAAGATCGAAAAACCCGAATTGCTCAATTTTTTCTTGGTAGAAAAAAACTAAACAAAAACCCGTTCAGTTTATCGATATCTCAACTTGCTTTTTGGACATTTATCATTTTTGGCTCTTACCTGATTATCTATGGCATAACAGGGGATTATACTAATATTTTGACTCAACAATCACTAATATTATTGGGAATCAATTCTATCACTGCGTTTGGTACTTCCTTAATTGATGGTCAGGGTAATGAGAAAAAGAGAAAAGGTAGTCAACGCATTTCTGAAGGTTTTTTCTATGATATATTATCGGATATTAATGGAGTCAACTTTCACCGCTTCCAAACATTTATTTGGACAGTTGCGATTGGACTTTTCTTTGTTTGGGAGGTCATTAAAAATCTGGCAATGCCGGAATTTGATGAAACACTTTTGACACTACAAGGAATCAGTGCTGCAACATATCTTGGGCTTAGAGGGCAAGAGCAGCATGGTATGACAAAAGAGGTAGAATCTAAAACCATAGAAGATAACGCATCTGAACAACCGTTTCCACCAGCACAAGACAATCCACCAGAGAGTGATTCATCGATTCCTGCTGGTTAACATCACAATCCAAATACCAGCAGTGTAACCTCGACAATTGCTGGTACTACAGTCAAACGCACCAAGTCAGACATATCTAGCAGTGCCAAAAATGCAAATTTAAAGTCATGTTGTTTTTCAGGAAAATTATTTGGACTGATGTCGTCTGAACGCTGCGGAGAGGAAAGATTCACCTATTAACAGAGACTCATCGACGCTCAAATTTGTAGACTCAATCACCACAGCATCCACACTAACTCTATCTCTTTTTTACTTGAGGCGATCGCCTCAAGTAAAATGGAGATCGCCCTATGATAGATTCAATCTCGATTTTATGAGCCATTTTTTGCTCTGCAAATTAATTAACTTAGAAGGTAATGGTTTGAGAAGAACAGGCAGCGACGCTACTAACTTTATAGTTGCATCAGGACAAGAAGCCAATTATAGTTCGATCTTGAATAGTCTATAGTGTAAATCTTATTGTCGCGGAAGTTATAAGAATTTGCACCTTCATTTGTAGTGCTTGAGCCACTTACTCCAATATTTACACTATCACTAAAGTTTTTAATGTAGACGTTATCAACTCCCCCAAATATAGTATCTAATTGCACTAGATATAGGGGATTGCAAAATGTTTCTACATCATCTAGACAAAGGTTAAAAATTACTATTTTAGCCATTAGACTATTTGGTAGTTCAGGATTTTATTGAAAAGCGTTTAACTGTGACTATATGTCCCTTAATCAATCTTTTTAGGCTACAAGACACACACATCTATACACACGAAGCAAAACATCGCGTGATCCTCCTAAATCTCCCTTTACAAAGGGTGATTGTAACATTTATTACCACCCTTAAAAAGGGGGGTGGGGGATCTAAAACCTTTGGGGCAATTCTAAAAGAATTGTATGTACACCGTAGCTTTTTAAGCGAGAGTAACCAGAATTAAAGTCACCCTTAGCAAGGGGGATTCAGAGGTATCTAAAACTTTTGATACTGAAAAGATAACTGTTCAAACATCCTCTTAAATGCGTTTGCCTTAGTGCCCCATCGAACCTACGTACATTACACCAAAATTATTGTAATTTGACCTTGAATAGTCTATGGTATTGAACTTACTATCATTAATGCTATAGCCACCTGTACCTACATGTTTAATGTCTCCTGTACCTGTGCTATTTATATTTACG
This sequence comes from Nostoc sp. UIC 10630, assembly GCF_010747425.1. Lineage (NCBI taxonomy): Bacteria > Bacillati > Cyanobacteriota > Cyanophyceae > Nostocales > Nostocaceae > Nostoc > Nostoc sp. UIC 10630. The sequence goes on along the minus strand of NZ_JAAGOG010000082.1, from coordinate 774 downwards.
GAGTCACTGTTATTGGATATATAAATGTACGGGGAACCTCCCCATACAGTAGATACTTCTGTAGGACTTAGATCGTCTTGCAATGCCTTTACACTAATATAGTGTAAACTTAAAACTACTATTTTTGGCATAGTTTTATTTCCTTTCACAATATAAATGTAATTTCATTTTACATGATTAATTAAAACAGGTGTAATCTGATTTTTAAAATCTCTAGGAGTTAAGAAAAAACTATTAATTCGAGCAGCAATTTAGTTTTTTCTCAAATTTGGGATCTTGTTTACCTTCAATTAAAGAACTAAAGTACTGATTAGGGAAAACTCACAGGATTTCTAAAACCCTTGCTGGATAAGAATCTTGATGAAAAAATTGGCTAAATTCTAAAACTCGCAAACCTTTACTATGAAAGGATTATTAGCCTTTAGATGCGTTTACACTAGCGACATGGCTGTAAAGGTTGTCTCTTTCATATTGAAGTTCTCTTGACGTTAAAGCTAGCTAGTAAAGTACTATAACCTATTTTAATTTATTTTTTGTTTAGGCTCTATTAAGACATATTTGGCTTTTTTTTGTCTTAAAATATTAGATTTTTATCTAGTAGTTTTTAATCTACGTTGTCAAACTACCGAGCAATAATTAATACGATAAAAGTGATAAATAATTTATATATTCATCGCTAGTGCAATTCTTTTTGTACGTTTGTATATAGCACAGTTAAAATGCAGAGATTCCTTATACAGCATAGTATTTAATGATAAATAGCAAGTCATTATC